>CAXAGK010000523.1:0-2949 GCA_963968305.1 uncultured Rickettsiales bacterium
CCTCAACATATTGAATCTTGAACAAAATCTCCATATCAGGGCATCGAAAATCGAGCTCACTTGGGAAATGAGGGCTAAATTACTCCGTTACCTGATTTGACAGGACGACAGGACCATCTCCCTCCGTCGGAAAGGTTGATTGGCAAGCGGTGCCAGTTACGACATACAAAATTACAATTGAATGGGGCATTAATTATTTTTAAAGCGAATTAAAACGCGTTGGAATAATTTTAAAATTTCAGTTTGCTATGCTTCTGCTAAAAGTATCAAAAAATTCAGATTCCCTGGCGCACCTTCGGCAGCACTTCTTTTGCCATGATCGTCATCTGTTCCGTCACCTGGTCGTGAGACATACCGACCCATTGGATGCCGCAGAAAAGCAGGTTAAATCCAATTGGTTTCTGTAGTGCAATGATTTGCTCCGCGACCTCATCGACAGAGCCGAAGACAAAGCGGTCGTCGAGCAACTCGTCGAAATCCATGCCGAGGTCGTCGTCGCCCTTGGGCATCGCCTTGTCTTGGCCCCATTCGTGGTAGGTTTTGTATTTCGCTTCCAGATAGGGGCGGGCGAGTTTTATGGCTTCCTCGCGGGTCCGAGCGACGAAGATTTCCCGCATCATGGGCAGGTCCGTCGGCATCGGCTTGCCGCATTCATCCAGGGTTTTCTTGTAAATTTCCATTTGACGCAAAATTGTTTCGATTTTGTTATGAGGATTGATAATCCAGGCTTCAGACATCCTTGCGGCGCGTCTGATGGCGACATCCGCGTTGGCTCCGATCCAGAACGGCGGGCGGGGGCGTTGCAGCGGTTTCAAGGGACAATTGGCGCCGTCGAGCTCGAAATGAGAGCCGATCATGTCCACCGTGTCCTCTGTCCAGAGGCGGCGGACTGCTTCCAGGTTTTCCTCGAAGCGTTTGCCGCGCTCCGCCATCGGTGAGCCGTGGCCTTTGAATTCCACGTCCCGATAGCCAATTCCCGTACCGAAAATGAAGTTTCCGCCGCTCATGACGTCGATGGCGGCGTATTGCTCCGCGATATCCATCGGTTTGTGCAGGGGGAGGAGATTAACGGCGCTGATGAGCTTGATGTCCTTCACCTGCGCCGCCAGATAGGCCAGCATTGAAGTTTGATGGAAATACTGGAGCGGTGCTCCGCTGAAATGGCTCGGGACGGCGATGCCCCAGTATCCGAGCTCTTTCGCCAGTTTCGCCTGGTTCGATAGGTCTTCCAGGCGCGCGGCCATGTCCTCGCCGGCATTGTATTGCCCGCGCAGCACCATGATTAAATCCATCGACATTGTGTTCTCCGTGCGTGTTTCGAAGTTTTCCGAAATTAACGAATCGTCATCCTGAGCCTTTCGAAGGGAGCCCGCGCTCAATGCGGTACGCCGTCCTTCGACAGGCTCAGGATGACGTTCTTCTTAATTTATAGTCCTTGCCTCACTCGGGGCAGTACTTCTTCTCCCAACAGGTGCATCTGCTCGATAACGTGGCTTTGCGGCATGCCGATCCATTGCACCGGACATCCCAGTTGATTGATACCGGTCGCTTTCGCCAGCGCGATGATTTGCTCCGCGACCTCGTCGACCGAACCGAAAATAAAGCGGCCGTCCTGTAATTCCTCATAGGCCATTCCGAGGTCGTTATCGCCTTCCGGCATTTGCTTGTCTTGGCCCCATTCGTGATAGGCTTTGTACTTGGCTGCGACATAGGGCTCTGCCTGGCGGATCGCGTCCGTGCGATCCTTGCCGACGAACATCTCGCGCGAGATCGGCAATACATCCGGAAACGGCTTACTGGCCTTTTCGAGCGCGCGTTTATAGACCTCGATTTGCTGGACGATGGTGTCGACCCGGTTATGAGGGTTGATCATCCAACTGTCGGCGAGCCGCGCCGCGCGCCTGATCGCAACATCCGCATTGGCGCCCATCCAGATTGGTGGGTGCGGGTTTTGCTGCGGGCGCAGCGAGCAGGTTGCCTCGATCAACTCGAAATGCGATCCGGCCATGGTGACTTTATCTTCGGTCCACAGCCGCTTGATCGCCGCCAAGTTTTCTTCGAAACGCTTCACCCGCTCCTTACCGGTCGTGCCAAAGGCCTTGAATTCCACTTCCCGGTAACCGAGTCCCACGCCAAAGATCACTTTCCCGCCGGAGATCAGATCGAGAGCGGAGAGTTGTTCCGCCATGTCGAGCGGTTTCTGTAGCGGTAGCAGGGTGATCGAAGTGATCAGCTTCATGTCGGTCACCTCTGCAGCGGCGCGCGCGAGGAAGGGTATCTGTTGGATTTCCTGGAACGGTGTTGAGCTATAGTGCTGCGATTTGGTGATCGCCCTGAAGCCGAGTCTTTCGGCTAACCGAACTTGCTCTAACAGTTCTTCCAGCCGCGCCGGCATATCGTCCCCGAGGGGATATTGGCCGCGAATATTGAGGGAAAGATCCATACTCATGGCGAGACCCCTGGTTAAGCCGCGACGGCTTCACCGGCGATCAGACCGGTGAGCGCTGCTTTGATTAATCCACCAACATAACCGATGGTGCCACCGCCTTCCAAGCCACCGGTCGACCCACCGATAGCATAGAGACCGTCGATGGTGCTGCCGTCGGGTCGTTTGACCCGCATTGTGGCGTCGATGGCGATACCGCCCATGGTGTTGGTGATGCCGACAACCAACGGGATTGCCAGCAACGCGCTGGTATCGAGCGGGGCGGCAGGGACCGCGTGGTCGCTGCGTGGTATGCCCTGCGCCACCCGGCTGCCATCTTGCAGGCAATTATTATAGCTCTCGATGGTCTCGGTCAGGGTGCCGGGATTGACCTCGAGTTGGCGCGCCAGATCCGCGGGGCTCTCCGCACGATAGACCGTGCCGCCCGAGCGTTCGATCGTTGGATTGGCGGGGTAGACGGATTTGACGCCGGGGCCCTTCTCCCAAATGTCACGGTCGAAAAT
>CAXAGK010000524.1:0-2949 GCA_963968305.1 uncultured Rickettsiales bacterium
GTGTTGCCGGTGGTGAGACGCTTTTTTGAAGTGCACTCGCAACGGCGCAATTCAGTTGCTCTGATGCGCACTTTTCTCGGCCGACGGACGGGCGAGTGCGTCCTCGATGGGCAGGTGAAGCGAGTCGACGGAGAGGATATTCACGAGGTGATCTGGTTTTGCGATCTCCGCGATTCCACACCCATCTCCGACAGTATGTCGCGGGAAGACTTCCTGCGCTATTTGAACCAATTCTTCGATTGCATGGCGGGTGCCGTCAGCGATCACGGTGGTGAGGTGTTGAGATTCGTCGGCGATGCTGTGGTGGCCATCTTCTCGATTGAAGGGGGCGAAGTCGAGCAAGCCGCTACGGCCGCCATCAACGCCGCGCGGCAAGCCTCGGAACGGATCGAAATTTTGAACGGCTCGGCGTCGGCTCATCGATTTAGGTATCGGCTTGCATGTGGGCGACGTCACATACGGCAATATCGGTATACCGGAACGGTTGGAATTAACCGTGACAAGTGCCGCGGCCAACGAAGCCGTTCGGATCAAGGCCTTGACTAAGGACATTGGTGTCTCGGTCGTCATGGATCGAATTCGCGGCGCATTACAACGGCGAATTAAAGCCGCGGGGCGACCATGCGCTAAGCGGCGTTGGGCATGAGGTCGAGGTTTTCACCATGGCGGATTAGCGGTGCTTTGCGTTAAACTGCGTTAACCTTAGCCACCTTGGAGACACCGATGACAACTGATCTGTTGATGCTCGTCTACTCCGCCGTTCTCTGCGTCTTGCTGGCGTTCCCGTATACACTGGCATTGATTGGCCGGGTTGGACCGTTCAAGGCGGTCACTTACCCGCAACCGACCCATGACGATATGTCGGATTGGGTGCAGCGCTCAAAACGGGCGCATATGAATTTGGTTGAAAACCTGCCCGCATTCGCGGTCATCGTGCTCGTGGCACATGTGGGGGGCGCTGCCAATCCGACGACGGCCATGGGCGCGCAAATATTCTTTTTGGCCCGTATTGTTATGGCGGTCGGCCATATAGGCGGTATTCCCGGATTGCGCTCTGTTTCCTGGTTCGTCAGTCTCGCTGGTCTAGTGATGATTCTGCTCCAAATCTTCTAAGGTTCGAAAGCAGATCATTTAGGGAGCACACGATGCGCTGGGTGCGGTACGAGGATATGGGCGAGGCGGTCTATGGGATCGTTGAGCGCGACATGGTACAACCTGTAAGGGGAAACCCTTTCGACGGCTATGAGAAACTCGGGGAGCCGCGTGCGTTCGACGGCGTGACTTTACTGGTGCCGGTGTTGCCTAAGGTATTTTACGCCGCTGGGCTCAACTATGTTGACCACATCATGGAATACGCAGCCAAAACGGGCCGAGAGCCGAACATTCCGCCCGAGGCTGATGTCGGTTACCGGGCGAACAATGCCTTGATCGCGCATGGCGAAACCATCGTCATTCCGGCGGACGCGACCGAACGGGTCGAGTATGAGGCAGAAGTCGTTGTCGTGATCGGGAAGAAGGCGAAGAACTTGACCGAGGCGAACGCCCTCGATTGTGTGCTCGGCTACACCATTGGCAACGATATGAGCGAACGCACTTGGCAAAAGAGCGACCGCACTTTGTGGCGAGCTAAGAATAGCGACACCTTTAAGCCGATGGGCCCGTGGATCGAAACCGATGCCAAGCTTGAAGACATGGAGACTATTGTGCGGGTGAACGACGAGGAAACGATCCGTTTCGCGACCAACAAAATGCTCTTCAGCGTGCAGACCTTCCTTGCCCGCATGTCGAAATACATGGAGCTGCAGCCGGGCGACGTCGTCTGGATGGGTACCGAAGGCAGCTCGCCCGAGGTCAAACACGGCGATCAGATCGACATTGAGATCACTGGTATCGGCACACTGAGTAATCCGGTGGTGCGGGCGGGGCAATAAGCCCGCTGTGGGCGCGGCTCGGAGGAGAAATTAGATCATGCTGAAAATCTGGGGTCGGCCGACATCGATCTGCACGCAGCGCGCTCTCTGGACATTGGTTGAGGCCGATGTGCCGTTCGAATTGATATTGGCGAGTGCCACCATGGGGCCCAATGGACATGTTTCCGGCGGCGGGCCTGCCTTCGGCTTCGTCAGTTCGCCGGAATACCGGGCCATGAATCCGCATGGCACCATTCCGACCATCGATGACGACGGCTATATTCTATGGGAATCGAACACGATCTGCCGGTACCTGGCGCAGACCTATGCGCCGTCGCTATTCGGCGGCGATTTAAAGACCTTGGCCCTCGGCAGCCAGTGGATGGATTGGACGAACACGCAGCTCGAGCCCCATCTCCATACTCTGGTGATGCATCTCGTGCGCATGCGGGAAGAGGATCGGGACCCGGCAGCAGTCGAACAAACCCGCCTGGAGATTATACCGGAACTTGAGCGCCTCGACGCCCATCTCGCGGACAAATCTTATGTTGCTGGTGACAGTTTCACGGTCGGCGATATCCCACCCGCCTGCGCCGTCTATCGCTGGACGGTGTTCGGCTTAGAGGGGCCGGAGATGCCGAACCTGAAGGCCTGGCTAGCCCGCGTCAGGGAACGCGAAGGTTTCCATCGGCATATTGCGCCGAAAGAGAACCACTTGAATTAAACTACTCCGCCGCTGCCGCTCGGCTCTGAAACTCCGGGGCCACCTTTTCCATGAACAGCTTTATACTGTTGTTCGCGACGTCTGCCGCCATCGGACCGAGGCGGAAGGTCATCATGATGCCGCCGACGCCAATCTTGTCGATTTCTGCCAGGCGTTCCGCGACCGTCGCCGGAGAGCCGTAGATCAAGCCGTGTGCCGGATCATTCCGAGCCACGCCTTTCTTTTCTTCTTGCAGCAGCGCGCCTTGCTCTTTGTAGACGCGCCTGCGCATCTCGGCGCGGAATTCATGCTGGCGCTGGAAGGCGGGGACACCAA
>CAXAGK010000525.1:0-2931 GCA_963968305.1 uncultured Rickettsiales bacterium
GTGTTCGAGGCAACGATATATTGCGCACATTGATAAACCCTGTCCAATGAGGATTACCTTTTGCCCTTTGCAAGCATGACCGGATTTGCCCGAACGAGCGGCCAGTTTGAAAGGGATCGCTGGACATGGGAAGCGAAGTCCATAAACGGGCGCTCACTCGATGTAAGGGTCAAAGCTCCGTATGGATATGACCGCATCGAGTTGCCGACGAAGAAACTCACTTCCGAACGGCTTGGCCGAGGGTCTGTCTCGCTTACCCTGACAATAGAATCAGAACGCACCGCGAGCACTCTTCAAGTCAATCGCAGCCTGTTGGACGACTTGATAGCATTGCATGGAGAAATGGTCGGCCGGGTCGCACCTGACCTTCCGAAGATCGAGACTCTGCTAACCATCAAAGGGGTGGTCGAAGCCGCCGAGTCCGCGGAGACAGAGGACGATACCGAGAAACGAGAATTGGCGATCATGCAGGGTCTCACCGAGGCGCTCGATGGTTTGATCGCCTCTCGCGGTGCTGAAGGCGATCGCTTGCATGCATTAATCGAGAATTACGTCAGCAATTTGGAAAACCTCTGCCGCGATGCCCGGAATTCTGATGGGGCGCGGGTTAATGATATCCGAGACAGATTGCGACGCCAACTTGACGAGTTAATGGAAACACCAAATTCGGTCAACGAAGAAAGATTGGCCCAGGAAGTTGCTCTCCTCGCGACCAAAGCCGATGTACGCGAAGAGATCGACCGCCTTGAGGCGCATTGCGCGGCCAGCCGCAATCTCTTGGCGGATTCCGGCCCTGCTGGCAGGCGCCTTGATTTCCTCTGCCAGGAGCTGAATAGAGAAGCCAATACGCTATGCTCAAAATCTGCCAGCGAAGAGCTGACACGGATAGGGCTGGAAATGAAAGCGGTGATAGATCAGTTTCGGGAACAGGCGCAGAACGTGGAGTAATGTTTTGGACGATGATTTAAGAATCCAGCGCCGTGGATTGATGTTCGTACTCTCCTCTCCATCGGGGGCAGGCAAGACGACAATCTCCCGCGCTATACTCGAGCGAGATTCCAGTATCGTCATGTCGGTCTCCATGACCACGCGCACGAAACGGCCCGGCGAAGTGGCGGCGCGAGATTATCATTTCGTCGACACAGCTGATTTCAACATGATGGTCAACCGGGGCGAAATGTTAGAATACGCAAAAGTATTTGATCATTACTACGGAACGCCAATGGGGCCGGTCATGGAAGCATTGGATTCGGGCAAGGACGTTCTGTTCGATATTGATTGGCAGGGTACACAGCAATTGGTGGAGAAGGCCCGTGCCGATCTCGTCAGTGTTTTCATTCTCCCTCCATCGACAACGGAGTTGGAAAAACGCCTACGAGGCCGCGCTCAAGATTCTCCGGAAGTAGTCGCAAGTAGAATGCAACGGGCACCGGATGAAATGAGCCATTTCCCGGAATACGACTACATCATCGTCAATCGTGATGTCGAAAAAAGTATAGAAATGGCGATGTCGATCCTGCAAGCAGAGCGGCTCAAACGAGAACGACAAACAGGTCTGGGGGAATTCGTCAAAGGTCTCCGAGAAGGCCGTTAAACGCAACAGCAAGGGCGGAAAACTCTTCAACGTTCAACTCTTCCGCCCGTCGTCCGCCATCGATACCTGTTCGCGCAAGCAATTCAGGCACAGAGACCCCCAGGCGACCAAGTGAGCGACGCAAAGTCTTACGCCGTTGGCCGAAGGCCGCTGCCGTGACCACCTCGATATCTTGCCTCTCGCCCGGAAAGGCTGGCTGCTTGTGCGGAACAAGACGCACCACAGCCGAATCCACACGCGGTGGAGGCGTAAAGGCACGCGCCGGAATGCGGAAAAGAAACTTTGTCTTCGCGCACCAATTGCTCATGACCCCCAGACGCCCGTATGGTTTCTCGCCAGTGACCGCGGTGATCCGTTCCGCGACTTCCAATTGGAACATCAGCACCATCTCGGATACGTCGGCACCAAGAGCAAACCATCGGATCAGCAAAGGGGTGGCAATATTGTATGGAAGATTTGCGACGATCCGAATTGGCGGCGGCCCCAATTCGGACACGTTCACCTCCAGGGCATCGCCATGGATGATTTCCAGCCGCCCCTCTGCGGCATCCACCAATGGACCGAGCGCGCCCACACACCGCTCATCGCGCTCTATGGCCACTACTCTTTCCGCACCTTCCATAAGTAGAGCGCGCGTCAATCCTCCCGGCCCCGGACCGATTTCAACCGTCGTACCAACATTCAAATTATCGCCCGAGCTAGCGATCCGCCGAGTTAGGTTAAGGTCCAATAAGAAATGCTGGCCGAGTGCGCGTTTTGCATTCAGTCCATATTCGGCAATCACCTCGCGAAGCGGAGGCAGCCGATCAATTGATGCGGCGTGAGACCTGATCATGGGATACCGTTTCGTTGCGGCGGCGGTTTTCAACCATCGATGCCGCCATCCTCAGCGCCGCGACAAAACTCGCTTCATCCGCGACTCCGGTACCGGCAATTTCCAACGCCGTTCCGTGATCGGGAGAGGTCCTGACGAATGGCAGTCCGAGCGTTATGTTCACGCCCGACCGAAAGTCGATTGTCTTCAGGGGAATGAGGGCTTGGTCGTGATACATGCACACCGCCGCGTCATAGGCGGATCGCGCTCGGTCATGAAAAAGCGTGTCGGCGGGCACCGGGCCGGTCACCGAATAACCTTCTCGCTTCAAGGTTTTGACTGCCGGCTGGATTATTTCAATTTCCTCCCGCCCCATCGTTCCTTCCTCACCGGCATGAGGATTCAATCCGGCAATCATGACATGGGGCCGATCAATGCCAAAATCCCGAACGAGCGATCGAACAGTCTCTTTCGTTGTCTCCTCAATGGTCTCTTGGCAGAGTGAAGCGACGGCGGCCATAAG
>CAXAGK010000526.1:0-2923 GCA_963968305.1 uncultured Rickettsiales bacterium
TCCGCGCCCGCTGCGACCGCTTGGCGCGCATAGGTCGCGATAATGTCGTCGGCCTCGAAGCCGGGAATCTCGATAGTGTGCAGGTTGAACGCTTCGCTTGCTTCCTTGATCAGCGGAAATTGCGGCACCAGTTCTTCCGGGGCCGGTGGGCGCTGGGCTTTGTAGTCGGGATAAATATCGTTACGGAAAGTGCGGCGCGCGGCGTCGAAGATGACCGCGATATGGTCGGCTTCGGTATCGCGCAACAATTTCATCAGCATCCGCGTGAAACCAAAGACGGCGTTCACCGGTGTCCCATCGGGACGGCTCAAGGGTCGAATGGCATGAAAGGCCCGAAAGATAAATCCGGACCCGTCGACGAGATAGAGATGTTTCAGCGGAGCGGCCTCGGCCATACCGGGTATCCTTCAGCTACGGGGACTGCGATGGAGAGCTTGATTGTAACTGGTCTGAGCGGTTTCGTCTCGCGACGATCCGCCCAAACGGTCCTAATGCGCGTGGGAGGGAGTCGCCCCTTCCTTCAGATTAAACCGGCGGCCGCAATAGGGGCAGTCGACACTGCCGCCATCCCCTAGATTGAGGTAGACCAGGGGATGCCCCAAGGCACCCCCACCGCCATCGCAACTCGTCCGCATCTCTTCGACTTCGATTGTCTCTGGCGGTTCCATTTTCGCTTTCACCCTATGCAAATTCATCTGCGCGCGGTTTGACCGCACGCTTGCTGGGATGATACCGAATGCGGGCCGGTAATCAATATTCGGAATGCGGAATGGGGCGGCGTCTCTTAATAATCTGTTTCCTCGCGGCTCTGTCCGCCGGATGCGCACCTTGGCACACTCCGCCGGGACCGGCCCTACATGCGCCGTCGTGGAATGACGAGGGGATCACCGCTCCGGATGGTGCCCACTTGCCGTTGCGCCGCTGGGGACCAGCGGACCGCCCGCGCGGCGTCGTCTTGGCGTTGCACGGCTTTAACGATTATTCCAAAGCCTTTGAGGCCCCCGCGAAATCCTTCGCCGCCGCCGGCATCACGACATATGCCTACGATCAACGGGGCTTTGGCAGGGCACCCAACAAAGGCACCTGGTCGAGCGTAGACGGCATGACGGACGATTTACGCGTCGCGGCTCGATTGGTGCGCGACGCTCATCCGGATGTGCCGTTCTATATCCTAGGCGAAAGCATGGGAGCCGCGGTGGTATTGGCGGCGATGGATCAGGACCGCCTGCCGCCTGCCGCCGACGGCTATGTGTTATCGGCCCCCGCCATATGGGCGCGGCGCGTGATGCCGGTCTGGCAACGGGTCGGATTAGAGTTTTTCGCCCACACCATTCCGCTGTTTCACGTGACAGGACAGGGATTCAATCGCACTCCGTCGGACAATCGGGACATGCTCCGTAAGCTCGGGCGCGATCCATTGGTGATCAAATACACCCGGATCGACACGATTTACGGGTTGGTGAATTTGATGGATGCAGCACTCGACGCGGTACCCCGACTGCCGGGCAACACGCTCATCTTGCTCGGCCAAAAGGAAGACATTGTGCCGAATGAGGCGATGTCGGCCTTTCTCGCCGCGCTGCCCGCGGAATCCTGCATCAAGGTAGCCCGCTATCGCTCCGGCTATCACATGCTGTTGCGGGATTTGAAGGCGGATGTGGTTCTAGGTGATTTGGCCGCCTGGATGGCGAACCCGGAGCACGCTTTGCCCTCCGGTGCCGACCGCGTAAAGGTCGTGTCACAAGAGTCTGGTGCCCCGGCGTCGCTTGCCCTAAATTGCGCCCCGCCTACTGCCGCGCGCCCGTAGCTCAGCTGGATAGAGCGTCGGCCTCCGAAGCCGAAGGTCAGAGGTTCGAATCCTCTCGGGCGCGCCATTTTTTCTTTTAAGAAACGTGAATATCATAGCGCTGAACCGATAATCTATCGGCAATTTGCCATGGCGGATTTAACATTATTTTAATTGTCGAGGCGCACGCAAAACGTTTCATTGGAGGTTACTATGAAACGGACAAGTCGATATATTGTGTTCAATAAGTCAAAAACTGCTATATCGTCGAAAAAAGTTAGTCAGCAGGGAGGAACCGAATGAAGTATTGCGTCGGGGAGACCTATTGCCCTCTGAATAGCTGAGTAAAGGTTATCGTTGCTATAAGTTCTCGCTCCAATCTGTCCATAGTCCCTAGCAGCTTAAGTGGACAAACTATGGATCGTTGGATGCCAAGTATTCCGAAAGATTGGCAGGCATACACCGCGTTTCGCGATGAGGTGTTCTTCACGTTGCTGGAGGCCAAACGCTATGTCTAGATGGTTGAGGCGGCTGAAACCTACTTGGTGACGGAACAGGATTCGGCGATACGGTTTCGGGTTATATCCGAAATCGCCGTGTTTCTCGATGTCCCAGGACACGAAGATGTCGCCCTTCACTGGGCGGAACGGCTCTGCGAAGAGTTCAATGACTCACCTTTCGCCTGGTGCCGAATGGGGGCGTGGTATCGCGCACCTCGCCGGGAGACACCGGCGAACAACCGGGTCGCGTTTGGCCATTACGAGACGGGGTTGGGGCACGCACCGGCCGCAGATCAATGGGTGCGATATTTCTTGTTCGATATGTGCCGGTTGCTCGCCAACATGGAAAATTGGAGCGGCCTCGAAGCCCGCATGCGGGAGATCATTTCGGATCTAGCGGTGGAGCGGGAGCTCGACGCCTTATTTCTCGAGGACGACTGGCTTCAAGGTATTCCGGAAGGGGCCATTGATGTGTCACTCGTGGCGCAATACCGGCGTCTTGTGGCCGCCCCTCCCAATCGACGCGGCGGTCACAGGGATGTGCAGAAATAGGAACCTTAAGAGGGCTTAGATTCTCGCTCCATTCCTCCAAGACTTTAAACAAGGTGTTCGAACACATCAGGTCTCAAGATGACTC
>CAXAGK010000527.1:0-2920 GCA_963968305.1 uncultured Rickettsiales bacterium
GCGAAGCGTATAGTTCCATACCAGCAGGTTCTTCATCTGATATCGCATTCCAAGTACACCGTGGAAATAGGTACCGACCATATTGAAGAACCCAATGGTCGCGAGCGCCGTCGCTGCCAAGGTCGCCGGGTTTACGTCGGTTGGCAATCCGCAATTCAGTAGGTAGACCGGAAGATGCGCGCCGATAAAAGCGACCTGAAATCCACAGGTAAAGAAACCGAGCGTCAATAGGACATAGCCCTTATTAGCGACCGCGCCGCGCAAGACCGCGCCAAGTGCCTGAGCGGGGCCAGGCGCAATCGCCGCCGCTGCATCAGACGGCTTACCCGCCAAGGGCATTGCCAGCGGTACCAGAATGAATGTCAACGCCGCCATTCCCATCAACGAGAAGACAACACCATCGATTTCTATGAGACCTTGTGCCAATGGCACGACCGCCATTTGACCAAAGGAGCCGCCGGCCGCCGCGATACCCAGCGCCATCGGACGGCGTTTTTCTCCGACATTCCGGCCAACGACACCCAAGACAACAGCAAAGGTCGTGCAGCTTTGCGCCATGCCGATCAGAATTCCACCACCGAAGATGATCATCATCGGATCAGAGAACAGAGCGGCGACGATGAGGCCTGCCGCATATAGCACTCCACCGACGGCAATGACGCGGCCCGCCCCGTGACGATCGGATATCGCACCCGCTAACGGCTGCGCCAATCCCCATACCAGGTTCTGCAAGGCAATGGCGAAGGACAGCATGGTGATGGAGACGCCATGCTCGGCGGAAAGTGGATTGAGAAATACACCAAACGTACTCCGCACGCCCATCGCAATCGTCACCACCGTCGCTCCGATAATGATAATCCAGGCAACTTTATCGAGACCGAAGATTTTTTGCGGCTCTTGCATGACGAAACCTTAGGCTGGCAATTAGGTCAGGCAATGTGACCCCTAAGGGGATAGGTCGCAAACGAGATTTGCCCACGATCGCATTAGAAACTTTGTCGATTTACTTTCGGAAACGCATCTGTCGGGAGCTCATCCTTTGACAAGCTAAAGATAGGGTTTCCATAGGTAACGTTCCTCAATCAAAAGCCAAAATAGAGATCCGACCATAAGCTTGTAGGAGAGCGTGAGTAGAAATTTATCGTTACAAAACTTAGGGCACGAACTTCTCAGCTCGTAATTCCTTCAGCTGCTCTACAAATCGAGCCTCGCTATCCTGACATTCATGAAAGCCCGCTTTACGGGCCTTTAGCGTATCGGACATGACATCCCATTCATTGCCCAGCACATAATTTCCAAATGCCCAGTTTGCCGCATCCGCAAAAGCTGTCGATTGCAATCCATATTTTTCGATCATCGACTGCCACAATAGCTCTTTATCCGCCATCATCCGAGACAGATCCACAGTTTGTATAGGCCCCATTTCCATATCGAATGCTACCGCGATCTTCGACCACAATTGCTCCCACCGAAAATAGTCACCATTGGTAATGTTGAACGTTTGGTCGGCCGCACCCGGCGCCGTGCCTGACCATTCAGCGGCACGCGCGAGAAGACCCGCGTCAGTGAGTTGAAACATCTTGCGAAAGGCCAATTCCTTGCCCGGCCAGCGGAGCGGCAAGCCCATCTCCTTCGAAAGCGCGGCATAAACGGCAATGACCGACAACAGATTGAGCGGCATGCCGACCGCCTGTCCGCACACTGTATGCGGGCGCAGGCACACCCAAGACCAATTCTTTCCCTGGCGGCGCGCCTCCATCAAATCTTGCTGGTTGAAATAGAAGTTCGGGGGCAGGTGGCGGGGATCATCCTCCCGTGCCGGTGTCTTGAACGGGCCGAGGTGGCAGCCGTAATACTTGGTGCCTTGCATCAAGACGACCCGGCACAACGGTGCGCCGCCGTCCTCGACAGCCGCTAGCGCATTCTCGAACATCTCCGCATTGGGAGCGCATTGTTCGGCCCAACTCGGCCGGTCCGTATAGGCTGCATAATAGAGATGCGTTACATCCGAAAGCGTACCCAATTTGGTGTCGCAATCGGCGCGATCGAACAAATCTGCGGAGACATGCGTGCCCGCGAAATCGTAATCCGGTTCCCTCCGCGAGACCGCGATCACCGACCAATCGTCCCGGGCGCCCAGCCATTGGGTCAAGGTTTTACCGATGACACCTGTCGCACCGATGATTAGAGCGGTCTTTTTATCGTCCGGCATGAATCTCTCCGATGTCATTCCCACCCACGTTACCGCGAGGCCAGTTAGGAAATAGCCGAGCCTGGTTCAACGTCAATTACGCGACTGTTTCGTGCTTAACCACCTCGCCTTCCGCGCTCCGCCGCCTAATTACTAACCCAGGTTCGAAATCCGAGGAGACAATCATGTCCGACCGATACGCTAAATACGATTCTTTCGATATCGACTTTCCCATCGACCGCGTATTGCGGATCACATTTAACAATCCGAAGACCTATAATTCGCTCGATGCCAAGGGTCACAATCAGCTGACCTATATCTGGAAGGACATTGACCTTGACCCCGACGTCGACGCCGTCATCGTAACGGGCGCGGGCAAGGCGTTCTCCTCGGGCGGTGATTTTGGCATGATCGAAGCCAACATCAGTGACGAGACCCAGCGCATCCAGGCCTGGAAAGAAGCGCGTGACCTTGTCTACAACGTCATCGATTGCAACAAGCCGGTGATCTCGGCGATCAACGGCGTCGCGGTCGGTGCGGGACTGGTTGTCGCGATGCTGGCGGACATCTCGATTGCCGGGAAAGCGGCAAAGATCGTCGACGGCCATGTGCGCCTTGGTGTTCCTGCAGGCGATCACGCTGTAATCTGCTGGCCGTTGCTTTGCGGTATGGCTAAAGCGAAGTACTTGCTGATGCTGAACGAGCCGGTCTCCGGCGAAGACGCCGAGA
>CAXAGK010000528.1:0-2907 GCA_963968305.1 uncultured Rickettsiales bacterium
GCATCTACGTCTCGCCATTCGAGGTCGAGGGCGCGCTATTGGAACACGACGCCGTGCTGGAGGCCGCCGTAGTCGCGCATCCGGATCAGGATGACTTGATCAAACCGAAGGCCTTCGTCGTCACCGTAGCGGGACATGAAGGCTCTGAAGGGCTCGCGGACAACCTGAAGATCTTCGTGCGCGAGAGACTCGCGGATTACAAATATCCCCGTTGGATCGAATTTCGCGACGAGTTGCCCAAGACCGCAACCGGTAAAATTCAGCGCTTTAAACTGCGGCAATAACCGGTCGCCCCAACGCTATCCTGCGCCTCGAAGGCCACGGTTGAACGTCCGCCGAAATTCGTTGAACCCCTCGGCGTTCAATATGAGAGAGCGCATATCCCGGCAAAGACCGGCAAGATTCTCAAATCGTTTCATACCTTCGGCGACATTCGCCCGGTACTCGAACACCTGATTAGAAGCCGTGATCCGCGCCATTTCCGGCGGCGTAATCAAGGGTATCGCAAGATGAAAAACATCTTCCATGATACCCTCAAATCCAAATCCAGGATCAGCAATCTCCACAATTCGGACCAAATGTCTGAAGGCATTTTCGGCACTGATGCAATCCTCTATCCTATTGTAGAGGCAGCTTTGCATCGCCCAAATCTCAAGCGCCAGATCGGTATATTCAGTATCTCCATCCCGCAATTCATAGCCGATTTCCCCATCGGCCTCATTCTCGGGCCTTGGCAATCCACGAACCTCTTCCACACTCAAATCCATACCCGATAGGCTCGATAAAAAATCCGCCAACCGGTGTATATCCAGGTGCCGATTGCGAATGTCCAATGGTGGCGAGACGGACCTCTCATGCGCCATCGCGGAACGCATCGTATCGTCGAAGTCCAATAAATCCGAATTGAAGAAGAAAGAATTCGAGCGGTCCATCTCCAAATGATCGTGATCCGGCTGATGCTCCGATAGCACTGTCGCGCCAATCAGGTTCGCTTCGAACAGGCGTTGATTTAAGTCGCGGTATGTCGACAGATTTAGAGCCACGCGGCCCGACGCAAGAATATTGTGATAGTTGCGGTCATACACATAGCCGTCACCCAAGCTCGAATAATAGGTCCCACACTTAATCTCTAATTCCATGGCCTTGATACGGCGGATCGCAGCCGTGAGGCGCTGTGCTCTGTCCCCGATGAAATAGTGGGTATAGGGAAAAACAATATCGACATTGGGCCGAACGGGTTTATGCATCAGGGTTTCCGCTTCTCTGACCGTGATGGGGCAAGCGCAGGGAAGCCAATGGATTGCCGTATCCGGTTCGCGCGGCAACGAACTTCGGTGAGCCACATAGAGTTTTTGGAAATAAGGTTTCACGCGCTCGACGACATCGATGCGATGATGGGTCTCCGGCACGAATGCGTGCCGGGGTATCTGCGGATTGGAAAAAACGCTTTTCAATTCAACGGAATCATCAATTGCGTCGAGCAAGAAGTCAGCCAGATTAGATTGCCACCACCATCCAATGGCATCGGCGTCAGCGCATTTCTCCAGAATTTCCTGAACCGGAAACTCACTCTCGTTCGCAAACGGAATGAGGTCGAGTTCGAATAAATCCTTTGGCGAGACACGAGACCAATCCTCCTCCAGAATACG
This sequence comes from uncultured Rickettsiales bacterium, assembly GCA_963968305.1. GTDB lineage: Bacteria > Pseudomonadota > Alphaproteobacteria > UBA8366 > UBA8366 > UBA6544. Next base: position 1,650 of record CAXAGK010000528.1, read on the forward strand.
GGCTTGGTGCGTTCCGCAGATCAAAACAATTTTCATGCTTCGCGCCGTTCCGATTCACTTGAGAGCTTCACGATGGAGGTGCCAGAATATTCAGAATAACCGCGGCTCAGCTTGCCCTGTCGATCTGAAACTCCGAGAAGTCCGGCTCATGTGTCATCGACCAGTAGTCGACCAAGCGCCACGGCATGACTGAAACGACCCGGCCCCCCGCATTCCGATAATAGGTCGACATCCCCGGATGGGTCCAGATCATGCCTTCATGTTCGGCGTCGACGCGGCGGACATATTCATCGTGAACGTCTTGCTGAACATCGATGGCGTCGATCCCATCCTCGATCATGCGGGCAAGACAGCCGGCGATATATCGGGCTTGGCATTCTGCCTGAAAGATAGCGCTGCCGCCGTGTCCAAGTCCTGAATTCGGGCCCTGCATGGTAAACAAATTAGGAAAACCCGGCACCGTAATGCCGAGATGGGCCGACGGATTATCATCCGCCCAAACATCTGTCAGCTTACGCCCCTCACGTCCCGTGACATTCAGACGCGCAGTCATCAACGAGACCTTAAAGCCGGTCGCCAAGACGACAATATCGGCTTCCCGCAATTGCCCATCAGTAGTAACCACGCCCGAGGGATCGATGCGGACGATATCGTCCGTCACCAGTTCGACATTTGGCTTGGTGATTGCTGCGAACCAGCCATTGTCGAGCAATATACGTTTACCGTAGGGCGGATATGTCGGCAGGCATTTAGCCAGAAGGTCCGGGCGTCCAGCCAATTCCTCTTCCATATGCTCCGTCATCTGGATGCGGTGACGGTCGTTGGCGCGGTTGAGAGAACGCTCCGGATGTTCCCAATTCGGGTCCTTCTTCAATGTCGGTAACAACCCATCGCCATAGCGCCACAACATGGTGAAACGGAACCAAGCAGCATAATAAGGCACTTTCTCCAATAGCCATTGGGCACCGTCCCCAATGGGGTCGTGATAGCGTGGGATCGGCCGCGCCCATTGTGCGTTACGCTGATAGACCGTGAACGAGGCGACCTCATCGACAACCGTCGGCACGATCTGCATTGAGGATGCGCCGGTGCCGATGATCGCCACCCGCTTGCCCGCAAGCTCCAAACCATCCGGCCATTCCGCCGTGTGGAAGATCGGCCCGTCGAACGTGTCGGCCCCCTCGATATGCGGGACCGAAGGCAGGCTGAGTTGCCCAATGGCACTGACCACGGCCATTGCCTGTATTTCCTCGGAACC
>CAXAGK010000529.1:0-2907 GCA_963968305.1 uncultured Rickettsiales bacterium
AGGACGGCGATCACCGCTAAAGGTAAAAGCCACACTCGCTTCATTATCTCCCTCTCCGCCGGAAATCAGCGTTTTCGCTGTCGCATTTCCCGGCGTAACTCGACTTCATGTATGCAAACTGGCGGCCAAGATGTCGAGGAAATTCGTTACAACTCAAGGAAATAGCCGTATTTTGTAACGTAGGAGGCGGCAGCACAAAACATCTTGTGGTCGGCGGCCAAACGCACGCTAGTCGTTGTCCGTAGGGCCGGCATTCGAAAGCGCGAATGTATCCTCCATTTCGCGTCGGATACGATAGGCTTCAGATGTCTCATTGATTTCCGCATCGGTCCAACCGATCTGTTCACCTTTACCGATCGCCCGTTTTAATTTCACGTGATGAGCGAGGCCGATGGGCAATCCGCCGGTCTTCAAAGAGTCTTCCGCCGGCATCAACTTGCCCCAAACCGTATAACCGCCCTCGCCGTCGAGGACCTCTCCTGCCTTCAGGTCGCGTTTGGCCGTCGCGACGACGTCGCCGCGCCACCCGTCCGGCGAGCCGGTGGCTTCGCCGCGGAGCGCCGCATTGGCGACTGAGATCCCGAGCTCCAGACCGATCAAGTGATAGGGTTTGTACATCGCGGCGTATTGGCCATTGGCGGATTGTATCAGGCCGTATTGCGCGAAGCATTCCCGTACGTACTCGTCCGGTGCTTCCAAAGTGGCGAAGACACCCCATCTCAGGTCGTTGACAACCTCGCGGGCATCGCGCTCCGAACTGGAAATCACTTCGACTTGTCCTTTGTGATGCAGGACGCCGCCCTCGGTTTCGGGCCGCATGACATGGGTGAGGTCTTGCGTGCCGCAAGGTGGGAAGACCAGTCCGTGCGGCGCGGGCGTTAGTCCGGTCGCATTAGCGACGGCGGCCATCTCGATGCCGGATTTTGTGCCATCGAGAAACGAGTTGAACATCTGGCTGTTGAGGCCGGCGGCGTTGGCTTCGTCCGGCGTCAGGTTTTGTCCGTAATGCTGCCACACGGTCTCCGGTGTAGATTCGTGATAATCTGGCAGGTACTTCGTGCCCTTGCCGGCGGAGACGACATCGAACCCGGCGGCCCTTGCCCAATCGACGATCTCCGCGATCAGCGCCGGTTGGTCGCCATATGCCAAACTGTAAACGCCGCCGGCTGCTTCGACCTTGCGGGCGAGAAGTGGGCCCGCAAGGACATCGGCCTCAACATTCACCATGACAATGTGCCGGCCATGCTCAGCGGCCAAAAGGGCGTGGCGAATGCCCACGGCAGGCACGCCGGTCGCATCAATGACGACGTCCAATCCGTCCGCCGCCACCAAGGCCTGGGAGGCATCGGTAATGAACGTTTTCCTCGTTGCGACGGCATCGGCGAAGGAACTCGCATCGTATTGTTCCTTGGGCCAACCCACCCGCCGTAGCGCCATCCGAGCCCGTTGCGGCGATAGATCGGCGATAGCCATAATGTGAACGCCAGGTGTTCTGCGCGCCTGCGCCAAATACATTGAGCCAAATTTTCCCGCACCGATAATGCCAACACGAATGGGGCGATCCTCGCTTTCGCGTTGCGATAGGAGGGCGTGGAGTGACATGTTCGCTTCAATCCTGACTGAGAAGTTGTGCGGAACTTAATTCAACCGCGATAGCGTTAAATTGGATAGTCAATTTTACATGCCGTTTCAGCACTATGTGGGAAACCTTCTATGGTATGGAAAGTGCGGTCGGCGAAGAGGGTTACTCCGCCGCCGCGTCGCGCGCCAATTCTCGGAGGCAATCTTCCGGCAAGCTTTCGATCGGTGTGAAGTCGCGGTGGGCGATCCATTCGGCACGTTTATAACGGCGAATGTGATTTTCCACATGGCACAGTGATAAATAGACGATGGTACGGTCGAAGGGTGACATGTTGCTCGGTGAGCCGTGCACTAAGTTTGAGTTGAACATGATCACCGAACCGGCCGTGCCCTTTGGTGAGATGATCCCGCCTTCATCGACCAACCGCGCGATGGTATCGTTATCGATGGTCCAGAGCGGATAGCTGGTGGTTTTCAAGTCGTGGCCGGCCTTGATCACACCGCCCTTATGGCTGCGCGGGATGAACATCAGGGCACCGTTGAACTCCGTCACGTCTTCCAGAAACAACGCGATATTCATGGCGCGCGGCTCGGGCATTTCGTCGTCACGGTGCCAGACGCCGAAATCCTGATGCCATTGCCAGACATCACCGTTAAAGGCGGCCTTCGCATTGATCTTGAATTGATGCATGTAGACGTCGCCGCTGAGCAATTGCTTGACCGGTTCCACTAGACGCGGGTGGCGACCGAGACGGCGATAGGCTTCGTTATAATTCTGCGCCGCGAAGGCTGTGCGAGCGGTCGTACCATCCTTTTCCCGGAAAACTTCTTCCCGCTCCATCGCGAAGATGCGATGGGCTTCTTGGTTTAGGACGGAGACTTCCGTCGCGTCGAAGACATCCTCGAAGAAGAGCCATCCCTCTTCGTCAAATTGCTTCAATTGATTTTCGCTGAGCATTAACGTCATCGCCTTCTCCCGTTACCGCCAAAGTATTCCTTGTGTGTCTTCGGCTTTCAAGCCGCAAACGACGGTTATGGATGAACGGCACCCTACCAGCACATTGCCGCATGGGGTTATTACCCTGGTGGTCGACCGCCGAAAAGCGCATAGCCACAGTCTAAATGCGATTCAGGCGGTCGCATGAGAAGTTTCGTGCTTCATGATCGGATGAGTGCGTTCGACGCGTCAGCCGCAGAGCGGTAGTCGGCGGTATCTCGATCCTTGGAAGGAAATAGCAATGTTGGCTGTCGAAGGTGTATTGCTGAGCTGTGGGGGTATTGTCCTCTTTTACATTCTGTTGCCTCCGCGCCCTCGTGATGAATCCG
>CAXAGK010000530.1:0-2903 GCA_963968305.1 uncultured Rickettsiales bacterium
GGTATCCTGCGCATGCGCGACCGTTATTGTGATTAATGAGCCGCCGAGTGCTCTGCGCTCAATTTGTATCGTTGCCGCGCGCCCCGTTCTGGTAAATGTTAAAACGCTTACGGCGGATTGTACCGTCATGATGGGCGACCATTCGAAGCGCGGCATCTCCGCAGTGAAGAATGCGTAAGCTTCGGTGGCAGAGATAGTGCTGATCATGAACAATCGTCCAGTCCAGTCATTCTTCCCGCTGAGAATCAATGATCGTTCGGCATCAAGTTCCGCATCCTTCGGAATGGGGACGTCGGAGACGGGACTAAACATCTGTGCGGTGCCACCCGGTGTTCGCACTGACTGAGTTGGACTTAGACGTTCGTTCTGCGCACAGCCGCCAACGAAGGCTAAAATACAAATAATTGCGGCGCTCGATGCCTGAAAGGGGGACCTCGTCATAGTATTAAAATATCATATGTAGGGTCCCTCACAACAATTTATAGCAATTTGGCGCATAAATTGCGGTTATGCTTCAAATTACTAATTGTTCAATTCAGGTAGCGTAGTGTCCCGAAAGGTCGATATGAGTAAAATACTATTGGTGGACGACGATGAACTCGTCGTTGAGTATTTAAAAACCCATCTCGAAGAATGGGGCTACGGCGTTGTTGAGGCGAGCGGTAGTCGTTCTGCTAAAGATATGGGCGTCTCCGAGATGCCAAATCTTATCATTATGGATATCAATATGCCGGGCATCACCGGATATGAGGCCATTGCGGAAATAAAAGGGTAATTCGCGTACAGATGGAATCCCGATTATGGCGCTGACAGCGAATAAAATCGCGGAAGACAGGGATCAGGCATATGAAATGGGATGTGCTGGATATATCTCGAAACCAATTATGGATGTTGATATAATTCAAGATGCCGTCATACGCATTCTTGGTGAGAAATAGGTATCTGGAAAAGTAATAAATTAGATTGAGTTGGCGCCGCGGTCGATGTTGCCGCGAGATGTTCGAATCTTGGCCAACGGTATCCGGTGTCTCGACGAATGCCCGGTTCGTATTAGCTTTCCATCTTAAGATGTTGTTCACAGGCCAGGCGATCGCCCGGTCCCCAAACTCTCCATATTTTGTGGATGGTCGGCTGATAGTGAGGGCAGGTTGGAGATGGAACGATTCGACTTAGCGGGAATTTCACTTGACGTAGAAGTGCTGGGAAACGGGAAGCCGATGTTGTATCTGCATCCCGAACATTATGCGCATCTCCAAAGGCCCTTTGTAGAGGAATTAGCTCAGCATTGGAAAGTCTATGCCCCGCGCCATCCGGGATTCGACGGACGCCTGCCAGCAAGTGATTTTCGACGAATCGACGACCTTGCTTATCTGTATTTGGACTTACTCGCGCGGATAGAGTCGGAGCCGGTCGCTGTGCTCGGTGCCTCGTTCGGCGGCTGGATCGGTATGGAGATGGCCGTTAGGGATTCGTCAAAAATAGGTGCGCTTGGCTTGATTGCGCCTCTTGGGGCAAAGCTCGGGGGCCGCGACGACCGCGGGTTTGCGGATTTATCCGCACAGACCGAAGATGAAGTAACGAGTTGTCTTTTTGTAGAAAAATATGCGGATTTCGCAGCTTTCACCCCTGACCAACTAACAGATGTTGCCCAAGATCGGCAATATTTGGCGTACTATGCCTGGAAACCGTATCTGCATAATCCAGTGCTGGCGTGTTGGCTGCACCGCATAAAAGTACCTACTTATTTGATGTGGGGGGACTCGGATGGTTTTGCGCCTCCCGAACTCGGACGGCAACTCACCGAACGTATTCCCCAATCTCAGTTGGACTTATTTTCCGGGGCGGGACACTACCCGCAAATTGAATGCCGCGAAGAACTAATGGCGAAACTCACAGCTGGCCCTTGTGCCAAAATAGGAGAGTAGGGCGATGGATGTTTGGCACTTCAGTGAGATGGCTTATCACCCTGCATGGGAAGAACTGGGTGATTCTCTGCGGAACGTCGTTCCCAGCAGCGCCTATGATCCAAAGATAGGGGCCGACCTCTATCATCGGTATTTGGATGAATGGGCGTTGTGTGATGAGTTGGGCATTAACATCATGGTCAACGAGCATCACACGACGGCCACTTGTGCGACGTCTGTTTGCACGATTCCGATGGCGATTTTGGCACGCGAGACGAAGAATGTGCGTCTGTTATGCCTGGGTATGCCGATAGCCAACCGCATGGATGCGGTCCGGGTCGCGGAAGAATATGCGATGCTGGATGTCATTTCGCGGGGACGGCTCGAGATGGGCTTCGTGAAAGGCGCGCCGTTCGAGGTCTCACCCGCGAACAGCAATCCCGCGACGTTGATGGAACGGTTTTGGGAAGCGCATGATTTGATTCTAAAGGCACTGACCAGTCATGATGGTCCGTTTAATTGGGAAGGAGAGCATTTTCAATATCGGCAAGTGAACGTATGGCCGCGACCGTATCAAACACCGCATCCGCCGGTATGGATGACGGTCGCGAGCCCCGGTTCTGCGAAGTCGGTGGGTGAGAAGGGCTATGTAATGGCCTCGCTGAATACCGGCTACGCCAACACCCCGACGATATTCGATAGTTATCGCAAAGGGGCGGAAGCGTCTGGGCATGCCGCGACAAAAGACCGTTTCGCTTATCTTGCGTTGGTGGGGGTCGGCGAAACGGAAGAGGAGGGGCGGAGTCGAGCGAGCCAAATTTTGGATTACAGCCGCACCACGCCGCGGACGGCCGCGCAGTTCTGGTTTCCGCCGGGCTATACCTCCAACGAGGTGACGGCTCAGAAACTCCACAACCGGAGTCCGCTCATGATCCCATTACGGGATGGAGGCGAGTTCGAAATGCAGACCGGCAGTGTCGATGAATTTATCGATGCCGG
>CAXAGK010000531.1:0-2892 GCA_963968305.1 uncultured Rickettsiales bacterium
GGCTGCTCCGCGACGCGAAACTCTATGAGATTGGTGCCGGGACGAGTGAAATCCGCCGTATGCTGATCGGGCGCGAATTATTCGAGGAGACGAAATAATGGTGGAGAACAAGTCACTGGACCCGATGACCGTCGAGGCGAGCCTGACGACCATCTATCCCGAAGAATTCAAGGCGATGTGTATTGGGCGCGAGAAGCGCAAGATCGGCGATGTCTTGGGGCTCAATAAATTCGGCGTAAACTTGGTGACGTTGAAGCCGGGGGCCGCGTCCTCGCAACGTCACTGGCACTCTCATTCGGATGAATTCGTCTACATTCTCGAGGGTGAGGTCACGATGATCAGCGATGCTGGTGAAGAAATTCTCGGACCCGGCATGACGGCAGGTTTCCCTGCCAACAACGGCGATGGGCACCATCTGGTAAATAAATCCGGAGCGGATGTGCTCTACCTGGAAGTCGGCGACCGGCCGCCAAAAGACGATGCAGATTACCCGGACGTCGATATGCTATTCCGCGATGGCAGGATCGTTCATAAGGACGGCACACCGTATTAGGGGAGGCGACGATGGCGAGGGAACGTTTCTTCACCGGCTCCCGTTTCGAGGAACGCGGCGGTTATGCGCGCGGGGTGCGGGACGGTGACATGGTTTTCATGTCCGGTTGCGTCGGCTTTGATTACGTCAACGACACAATCTCCGACGATGTCGTCGAGCAAACCCACCAGGCTTTCCGAAATATCAATTGGGGTTTGAAGGAGCTCGGCGCGTCTTTCGATGATGTGGTCCGTATCGTCATCTATATTGCCGACCGTGCGTATTATGAAGAGACCGTCGACGTCATCGGAGAATATTGCCGCGAGGTCCGGCCCGCCAATACCTTCATCATTGCGCAACTAGTCGACCCACGTATGAAAATAGAGATCGAGGTCACGACCCGTGACCGGGCGGAGGATACTTAATGCCGACGGTCCTTATCACGGGTGCGAGCCGCGGTATCGGCAAGGCGCTGGCCGATCAATATGAAGGAGACGGGTGGGATGTGATCCGTACCTGCCGAGACCCGAAAGGTGCGGGCATACCGGATGCCTTAAAGTTGGATGTCGCCGACCACGACGATGTATGCGATGCGGCTGATGCCCTGTCCGGCCGACCCATCGACGTGCTGATCAACAATGCAGGCGTGATCGGTCAGCGCGACGCGGCTCTGGGGTCTATCGATTACCGACTCTGGGAGGAGACGTTTCGCATCAACACATTGGCACCGATCCGGGTGGCGGAAGCCTTGGTGGCGAATGTCGCTGCGTCGGATCGCAAGACAATGGTCTTTATCTCCAGCGTCATGGGCAGTATTGCGCGTAATGCAGGTGGGCACTATCTCTACCGCTCGACTAAGGCGGCGCTGAACGCGGCGATGGTCAGTGTCTCTCAGGAATTGGCGCCGCGCGGCGTCATTTGCATTTCGATGCATCCGGGGTGGGTACAGACGGAGATGGGCGGGCCGACGGCGGCGGTCACGGTACCGGACAGCGCGACGGGTATTCGACGCGTTGTCGCTGGTCTGCAATCGTCGGATAACGGTCGTTTCTACGATTATGATGGCGCTGAAATCCCTTGGTAGACACAGGAACACGCTAGGATGGCCGGTCCTCAACCAATAGATTTCTATTTCGAATTCGCCAGCCCCTATGGCTATTTAGCGAGTCTGGAAATTGACACACTCGCCGCGAAATATGAGCGTGAGGTGAATTGGCGTCCATTCATGTTGGGGGCGGCGTTTAAGATAACGAACAGTGCACCGAACATGACGATCCCGATGAAGGGTGCCTATTTATACCGGGATGTGGAGCGCTGCGCGAAACTGTTGGGCGTACCGCTGACCAACCCCGAAATCGCTCCGATGAACTCACTGGCAGCAATGCGAGCTTTTTATTGGCTGTCGGAGAGCGACCCGGCCAAGGCCGTGGCGCTGGCGAAAGCGGTCTATCACGGGCATTGGGGGGTAGGGCGCGATTTGAGCCCGGTCGAAGCGGTCGCGGAGATGGCTGAAAGTATTGGTGTCGATGGCGCAGCATTGATCGTGGCGACACAGGACCCTGCTGTGAAGGATCGCTTGAAACAGGAAACTCAGAGAGCAATCGATCGCGGCGCGTTCGGGTCTCCGTTTTTCTTTGTCGATGACGAGGCCTATTGGGGGCACGATCGCTTGTCTCATATCGAGCATCAGCTCCAAAACGGCGGGATTTAGAGTCTCCGCAATGGCAAATCTGCCCGGTGTTAGTTTTCTCGTTCCCGTCTACAACAAGGCGCCGCATTTGCCGGAGGTGCTGCGTCAGATCGCGCGGCAAACCGGAGACTATCCGCGCCAGTATGTTTTCGTGGATGACGAATCGACCGACGATTCGCTGGAAATCGTATGCGAATTGACGGCGGATTGGGAAAACGCGGTCATACACGGGCAGTCGAACAAGGGATCTGCGGGCGCGACGAATGCCTGCATCGCCTTGGCCGATCAGCCTTACATCAAATTCGTGGACGCCGATGATTTGATCGCGGATGCGGCGACGGAAACGCTGTTACGTGCACTTCACGAAAGCGACGCTTGTCTCGCCTATGGCCGGGTCACCCATTACGGCGATGAAAGCGAAATTGATCTGACCGAGGCCGTGGTGCAACCTTCGACCGAAATCTTGACGGATGCCCTGCGTCTTTCGATGAAGAACTCGCTGTTTAATCCGACACAATGTCTCGTCCGAACAGCTGCCGTGAAAGAGACCGGCGGTTGTGACGAGCGCGTGGTACATTCACAGGAATATTCGATGACCCTCCGCTTGGCGTATCGTTGGCCGATCATGCGGGTGGACGCGCCCATCGCCTATATCCCGCATGAAGCCAAT
>CAXAGK010000532.1:0-2880 GCA_963968305.1 uncultured Rickettsiales bacterium
GACATCCGCGTCCCCGGATGGACGAAATTCGCCGCCATTTGTCTTGGCGCAAGCGTCCCCGCCGTCTTTTTAGGCAAAGCGATCATTGCCGGAGTTTCCATATTTCCCGCTTTTGTCGCGCTGATTGGCTTGGTTCAATATCGTGACCGCGGCTTTGATTTCAGGAGAGGTTTTAAGTCTCCGTTTGCAATAGCGATCGGCGTGGTCACCTTGTCTTGGCTGGTCAGCAGCGTGTTTTCCATCGACACGGCCAAGTCCCTTATGACATGGCTACGGACGTTTGGAATTCTGGGTCTCGGCTGGCTCTTCATGGACTTTCTCGCGCGCCGCCCGGAAGTTCTAACACTAGCACTGCGGAGTCTCATTGTCGTCAGCTTGTTCATTCATGCTATTGCGACGTTCGCGCTCTACATCCACCCCGCACCATTCGAACTCTATGCGCTGCTAAAGGGCGGTGAGCCTCTATTAGTGCAAATGCTTAAGCCCTACGCCTCGGTTACCGTCTGCCTGATTCCGATCCTTGTTTGGGCCGGGTGGAGGTTAGGTTCGATTTGGAAGACTCTCACCGTATTGACCCTCTGTCTGGCCGCACTAACCCTGTATGCGAAAGCAATACAACCTGCTACCTCCGCAATATTTGGATTGATGGGTTCAAGCATTTTGTTCTTGATAGTAGGAGGCATTCGAAAGCTCAGCCGGTATTGGGCTTGGTCGTGCATCGCCGCCCTCATTTTAGGTCTATTGGTGTTGGCGGCGTTCGTCATTGAGCGTTTGCCAGTTCCCCCTTTCAATGAAGACATGCAACCACAGCTCTCAATTCCCGACTGGCATCGCCAAGTAATCTGGGGATTCACCGTGGAAATCATTAAGGAATTCCCCTTCTTCGGGGTGGGCCCGAATGCGGTTAATTTGATCCCCGGCGCTGACACCATTATTCCTTACTTCAACCAGGAATACATCCCTTCCCATCCACATAATTGGTTTTTGGAGATTGCTGCGGAGACCGGCATCATCGGACTGCTCACCTTCCTCGTTAGCCTCGTACTGTCGCTCAGAACCTTGGCCCGGAGGGCCTACCAAGGGTCGGGGCCAGCTTGGGCGACAATCATGTTATTCGGCGTATTCTGGATCAGCTCGCTTGGTAATTTCTCGATTTGGTCGACCTGGTGGCTCACCGTATTCGCGACACTGATGAGCTTCCCCCTTGCCGCAATGAAAATGGATCAACAGCCTGACTGACGGCGGTCAATGCAGTTCCACATACTCGTAATCAACGGGTTGATTGTTGATGCCGCGGTCAGGCGGCGCGATCCAACTTGCTATTTTGCCGGGCTCCGTCACCTGATGCATCAAGGATCGAATGTAATCCCTATCTTCATCCGTTGGCAGCCAACTCGAAATTTGGCGGTCGTATTCGGCTTGCGGAATGATATTTCCTTGGGGGTCCGTCGGAATGCTCGCCCAACTACCGATGCCGCGCCGGAAGCGGCGGCTCGGCAAGCTCAGCTCGACGTCGAATCCAGCCCGCTTGATTGTGCGATTCCAACGGGTCAGACCAACCATGCAGTCACGGATATAACCCACACGGGTGATCTCGTTCATGGCGTTTCGGGTCGGCACTTCGATATCCTCCACACTACCATCGGCGCCCGGAGCCTCAAGCATCTCCACCGTATCGGTACAAAGGTGATCCTCGTAGCGGCCTTCGTCGGGTCGGCCCTTGATGCCACTCGCAAAGTAACTCGCGGCGTTCGAAGATTGCTCCGATCCGAAAAGATCGAGCGATGACGAGAACCAGAAATTGATATAACGCTGAACCGTCGGCAGATCGATCACACCGTGTTTGCGCAACAGTTCGGGATCGTCGCTCTTCAGTTCTTCCATCTTCTCCAAAGCACGCCGGATCACGCGGGTGACACCAGTCTCGCCGACAAACATATGATGCGATTCCTCCGTCAGCATGAATCTGCACGTCCGAGACAACGGATCGAAAGCAGATTCGGCCAGGCTCATCAGCTGATACTTACCGTCCCGGTCGGTGAAATAGGTGAACATAAAAAAGCTGAGCCAATCGTCGATGGGCTCGTTGAAAGTGCCAAGGATACGAGGATTGTCGACATCACCTGAATGACGATGCAATAGCTCCTCAGCTTCCTCGCGGCCATCGCGGCCAAAATGCGCGTGCAGCAAATACACCATCGCCCAGAGATGGCGCCCTTCTTCGACGTTTACCTGGAAAAGGTTTCGCAAGTCGTAGAGCGACGGGCACGTTAATCCTAGCCGTCGTTGCTGCTCAACAGAGGCGGGTTCCGTGTCGCCTTGGGTCACGATTAACCGCCGCAATGTGGCGCGATGCTCGCCTGGGACCTTTTGCCAGGCCGGCTTGCCGTACTCGTCACCGAAACCGATCGTGCGGTCCTGCTCCCGATCGGCCAAGAAAATACCCCATCGATAATCGGGCATCTTCACCTTACCGAAAGTCGCCCATCCAGCAGAGTCGACGGAGGTCGCCGTGCGCAAATACACGTCCGATGTCTGGAAACCTTCCGGTCCCAACTCCTTCCACCATTCGATAAACCGTGGCTGCCAATGTTCCAGCGCCCGTTGTAAAGCACGGTCATTGCCGAGATCGACATTATTCGGAATACGGTCCTGATAGTTGATCGCCATCAATCTAAATCCTTTTCCAATCGAACTCGGCCCGGCTGCCGGAACCGAATAGTTTCAGGGCGCCCTTCTCACCGACCGCATTCGACCGGTTGAATATCCAATTCTGCCAGGCGGTCAGACGACCAAAGACTTTCGTCGCCACGGTCTCCGCCCCGGCGAAACGCAAATTCGCCTCCATGCCGGTCAAGGCATCGGGGGATAGGCTCGCGC
>CAXAGK010000533.1:0-2877 GCA_963968305.1 uncultured Rickettsiales bacterium
CTTGCGCATGGATACCATGATAACCTCTAATCTCGGTTATCTGGGACAGCCCCTTCAAAATTATACCCTCGAAAATACAATTCAAAGTCAGCAAAACGTATCTTGAGGCTTATGTAAATGCCAGAAGCAAAATGTCGAACCAGCTTGGCAGATATCTACATTGGGCTATTAATTACATCTAACGGCTTGCGAAGGTGTATGTTCCATCATCATATATGCCCTATCAGGCAACAGACGTAACGAATGACGCAGGATTTCCACCGCCAATGGAAATCGGAGAACAGGGTTTGCTGGAACAAAGACAAGACAACCTACTGAACGGGCCCGCATTGATCGATCCTTATGATAGGACAATCGACTATTTACGTGTCTCGGTCACCGATCGATGCGATTTTCGCTGTGTCTATTGCATGTCGGAGGACATGACATTTCTGCCGAAAGCCGATCTGTTGACACTAGAGGAACTGGACCGGTTGTGTTCGGTCTTCGTCACGCGTGGCGTCCGGAAATTGCGGATGACCGGCGGGGAACCCTTGGTCCGCCGCAATATCATGTGGCTGTTTGAACGCCTAGGACGGCACCTTCAGTCCGGTGCACTCGATGAACTAACACTCACCACCAATGGCAGCCAATTATCCAAATACGCTCAAGCACTCGCGGATTGCGGGGTCCGGCGTATCAACGTTTCCATCGACACCCTCAATCCAGATAAATTCCAGGCGATTACGCGTTGGGGCAAGTTCGACAAGGTCATCGAAGGTATCGCTGCCGCTAAAGCGGCCGGATTATCCGTAAAGATCAACTGTGTCGCCCTTAAAGGCGTGAACGATGACGAAATCCACGACATGGTCCGTTGGTGCGGCGACGAAGGTCACGACCTCACATTCATCGAAGTTATGCCGATGGGTGATATTGGCGGTGAAATTCGGCTCGATCAATATTGGCCGCTCTCGATGGTCCGGGGAGAATTGCAAAAGCAGTGGACTCTGAACGAGAGCGATCACGCCAGCGGCGGCCCCGCACGCTACGTCGATTGCGTCGAGACCGGCCGTAGGATCGGATTTATCACTCCGATGACCCACAATTTCTGCGAATCCTGCAATCGGGTTCGTTTGACGTGTACTGGGACGCTTTATATGTGCCTGGGTCAGGAAGATGCCGCGGACTTACGGACCGCCCTCAGGGCGAGCCCGGACGATGCCGCTGTCTCCGCCGCCATCGATGAGGCCATCGGGCGCAAACCCAAAGGCCATGACTTTATCATCGACCGTCGCCACCAACGCCCTGGCGTCGGGCGCCATATGAGCGTAACCGGCGGCTAACACAGCCGATTAGTTAATCGATCTATTTTCGTTGGCGGGCTGTTGCGTTGACGGCTGCCCCCGTGTTGGCCCGGCCTGATGGTGAACCATTTTCCACACCTCCCCTTCGCGCACAAAGAGATTGGTTGCGATCAAAAACCCACCCTCGACCTCCTCAAAACAGATGACGCTCGCGGTATCACCGTAGAGGGAAACTACCGGCTCACGGCATCGAATTTGCGGCGCGCCTGCGGTGATAATATTACGCCAGCTGTCGACAACCGCCGTCCGGCCGACCAGAGATTCCCATCCCGGGTGAATACAGCTGACGGAGGCGGATTCAGCCCACAAATCATCCATGCCATCCGCATCGCCGGCCGCAAAACACATATAAAACGCATCATTGGCGAACATCACCTCATCCCGATCCGACATCGCTCCCTCCTCTATCACCTAATTGTAATCTGATGCGAAAAGCTCTTGCCGTCGCTGATCGTCATCTGCTGGAAACCCATTAAGCTCAATAGGTCCAAGAACGTCAGGTCGCCTGGCTTTATTTGTTCTTGAATGATCCGTGTCGTCCGCGCGACCGCCGTCAATTGCGCCAGTAAGGCCCGCGCTCTGAAGATGGTGTTATAGGCGTCATCGCGAATTCCCACGATAATCAATTTTTCCTGACGCGCACCCTTCGAGAAAATAGCATATTGCGGAGGATAGGCTGCCTTATTTAGCATGCTGTTACTAATATTGGTCACGAATGCAATGCGGGCTTGTTTATTGGCCCCTATCATTTTTCGGGCACGCGGACGATAGACTTCACTCGTGACGGGTTTGGGGTAGTAATACCCGGCATGCCGGTCATTAGCCTTGCCTGGCATCGCCGCGAACATAATTGTCAGGAGTACCAGACCCCGAAGTATCCACATAATCCGCCTCCAGTTTCGCCGGCGTCGCTGGCACTACCGGTGCCCTCGACTATACTAACGCGGCGATTGTCGCCCATTCTCATGGGGTTACCACATGATTAACAACAAAATAGCGTTCGTTGCATCGAATTCATCCGATGCTCAGGAAGCTTTAAGTGACCTCTCGAAACGCTATCCCCATGTCCCACCGGAAGACGCAGATATCATCGTCGCGCTCGGGGGCGATGGCTTTATGCTTAGTATTTTGCATGACTACAAGGAGCAGCTGAAACCTATTTATGGCATGAATCGCGGCAGTATTGGCTTTCTCATGAACGAGTATACGCCGGACGACTTACCAGACAGATTGAATCGCGCCGAACCAGTTTCCATCCGTCCCTTGCAAATGCAAGCCACTACAATTTCGGGTGAGGTGTTGGATGCCATCGCCATCAACGACATTTCGTTGTTTCGGGAAACCCAGCAAACAGCCAAGATTAAAATTACGGTTGATGAAATCGTCCGGCTGCAGGAACTGATTTGCGACGGTGTCCTATTATGTACCCCTGCCGGTAGCACTGCCTATAATCTATCTGCTTATGGCCCTATTGTGCCAATCGGTTCGGACGTCTTGTGCCTCACCCCGATCAGCGCGTTTCGACCGAGGCGCT
>CAXAGK010000534.1:0-2871 GCA_963968305.1 uncultured Rickettsiales bacterium
TATCGGTGACATTTATCTGGATACGCCTGGATGGTCGGGTGGGAATACGACCCTGATAGAACTCTATCAAGACTTGCCGGTCGTGACCATGCGCGGCAGCAAAATGCGGGCCTGTGTCAGTGCCGGTATGCTCTCGTTAATCGGAGTGGAAGAGACGATCGCCGAAAATGACGATGAATTCGTGGCACTGGCCGTACGGTTGGCGGCGGACCGCCAGTGGCGGGACAAGATTAACGGCCGAATTAGCGCCGGCCGGGCGGCTCTAGAGACGGATATGCGGTCGATCGCGGCGCTCGAATCGTTCTTGGAAGGTGCGGTGGCACAATCCTGATGATGTCGAATACCAACTCAACACCTTAGTAGATCTTAGATTTGAGAAGAAATATCCGCGCCTGTGCTTCCTCTTCGGTTTCGCAAACGTAAATCTCCACCCCGGCATTCCGTGCGACCATCGCCGACACATCGAGAATGGGTCTGCTGGCCTACGACGTTAGGGTTTCATCCGTTCCATCGCGCGCTTGCGGGCATCGCCGCTTTCCCGGTCCGTGACATAGAGTAAGCCGCTGACCCGGCGCATCATGTTGGACTCGAAATCATCGAGTTCGCTGTCCGCATAGACGACTTCCCATAGCATCTCAATCATGGCGATCCGTTCTTGATCGTCAAAATGATCGCGGACGGTTTTGGTGACCGTGTGTAACTCGACCCGTTCGACCGCGGTCGCTTCCGCGGCCTGGATCAATGCAGACACGTTGTTCGGCTCAACATTGAACCGGTCCGTCAAAAGGGTTTCAATGCGTTGCCGTTCTGCATCGTGACAATGTCCGTCGAGCATTGCGGCTTCGACCATCAGTCCGGCGGCCGTATGATGCAGGGCTGCGTCGTCGTGACTGCCGGCGGCGACATTATCTTCGTTGGTATTGCCGAATAGTAGCGCCTTGAGTTCGCCAATCATCGGGTCAGGTCGCCGGGGCGGCAACCACCGCCTCGACCTCGAACAGGAATTCTTCTTTTACCAGTCGATCGACCATGAGAAGCGTGTTTGGCGGGAAGACATCGCCGCCGAAGAGTTTTGGGAAGAGGGCCGCGCGCAGCGCCATAAATTGCTCTAGGTCTTGTGAATGCACCATATAAGTCGTGAACTTCGCGACATCAGACCAGCGGGCACCAAGCCCCTGCAGCACGTCCCCGAGATTGTCGAAGACGCACTGGAATTGCGTGGCGAAATCGTTCTTGCCGACAACCCCACCGTCGGGGGCAACAGCAAGTTGCCCTGCGACGAAGTAGAGATCGCCGGCGGTGACCCGCGCCGCATGCGAATAGAGACCTTGGGCCGGCGCGGCCCCGTCCGGATTCTCATAAGTGACTCGGCTCATATTCCGCTCCTTGGTTTGTGATACCGGCTACACCGCCGGTTTGAAGACCGGGACCTTTTGCCCGCCTTCGGACTCGCGCATCAAGAGTTCGACCTTCATACCGACCGCGACCGTATCGGGATCGCATTCGACGATGTTGGTCATCATCGTGACCCCTTCGTCGAGCCGTACATAGGCGATGACGTATTGCGGGTCGGAGCGGCGCATCACCGAATAGGTATAGATCTCGCCCTTACCGGAAGCTTCGACCCATTCGACATTGCTGCTCAAGGTGAACGGGCTGGTTTTGCGCGGATACCAAAAGAATTGATTGGTGTCCTTGCAGCGAGGCAGCATCAGCTTGCCGTCGTTGCAAGCGGCCCAGAACTCTGTGTGTTCGACATTTTCCGGCGGTGCCGGCAGAACGCGGTCCGCACTCATGCGTCGTCCCTCCCCAAGATAACCGTTGAACTTCCCATGCGGGTGCCGATTGAGCCACCGGTGCCGTGCGCCAATGCCAGCTGACAATCTTTCACCTGAACGGCTGGATGTGCTTCGCCGCGTAATTGGCGAACCGCTTCCAATACTTTCGTGAGGCCGCCCCGGTTCATCGGGTGATTATTACAGAGCCCGCCGCCATCGGTGTTGAAGGGTAGTTTGCCTTGACCGGAGATCAGATTGCCGTCGGAGACAAAGGCGCCGCCCTTGCCCTTCTCGCAGAAGCCCAAATCCTCGATGGTCTCGAGCACGGTGATGGTGAAGCTGTCGTAGATCGACGCGTAATCGATATCGCCCGGCTTTACGCCCGCTTCCTCGAAGGCTTGCGGGCCGGAATAGTGACCGCCCGTATAGGTGAGATCGACCTGGCCGCGCATGATATTCTTCGGCGCTTCGCCATGACCCATGATCTTGATGCAATCCCGGTCGAGCGACTTGGCAATCTCCGGGCTGACGACCAAGAAGGCACCGCCGCCGTCGGAAATGACGCAGCAGTCCAAGCGGTGCAGCGGATCGGCGATCAGCGGCGAGCTGACGACGTCTTCGACTGACACAACATCGCGTAGCATGGCGTGTTCGTTGTGTTGGGCGTGGTGAGATGCTGCGACTTTGATCCAAGCGAGCTGCTCGCTCGTGGTGCCAAACTCGTGCATGTGTCGGCGCGCGGCCATGGCATACATGTTGACGACGGTCGGGCCGTAAATGAATTCGAACGGCACGTCCGGCGCATCCGAGCCATAGTTTCGGGGAGCGGTGCCCGTCGCCATGCCTTCGGCACGAGGCCGCCCGGCCAGGGTGATCAGCGCGACATTGGCCTTACCCATAGCGATGGCTTGCGCCGCATGGCCGATATGCACGACATAGGAGGAGCCGCCGGTCTCCGTCGAATCCATATGGCGCACGTTCTGGAGCCCCATATAATCGATCATCGATAGGGGGCCGAGCCCCGGTGCGTCGCCCGCGCAGTAATACGCATCGACATCGTCCGGCCCCAGCCCGGCATCCGCCAACGCGCCCG
>CAXAGK010000535.1:0-2861 GCA_963968305.1 uncultured Rickettsiales bacterium
GCACAGGACCATCCGGTATCTTCTCGATGCATTGTTGAATTATCCGAAGACTCTGCCGCATTTCCTCAACACGCACGAGGTAGCGGTCGTAACAGTCACCGTTCTTGCCGATCGGGATATCGAAATCCATCTCGTCGTAGACATCGTAAGGCTGTGCTTTGCGTAAATCCCAAGCAACACCGGAGCCACGCAACATCGGTCCCGTAAATCCCCAAGCCATGGCGTCTTCCGCCGATACAACACCGATATCAACGCTACGTTGCTTGAAAATTCGATTCTCGGTTAGCAATGTTTCCATATCGTCGATGAAGCTTGGAAATTGCTCCGTCCACGCCATGATATCTTCACAGAGCCCTGCTGGCAGATCCTGATGGACGCCGCCGACACGATAATACGCCGCATGCAGTCGCGCGCCGCAAACTCGCTCATAAAACTCCATCAACAGTTCACGTTGTTCGAACGCCCACAACAGCGGGGTCATGGCGCCAACGTCCAGAGCATATGCCGGTACGTTTAGTAGATGGTTAAGCAGGCGCGTAATTTCGTCGAACATCACACGGATAAACTGACCGCGCCGGGGTGCTTCTATACCCAGCAACTTCTCCGCCGACATGACGAAGGCATGCTCCTGGCACATCGGCGATACGTAATCCAAGCGATCGAAATACGGGATCGCCTGCAAATAGGTTTTGTGCTCGATAAGCTTCTCGGTGCCACGGTGTAAGAGACCGATATGAGGGTCGATTCGCTCGACGACTTCGCCGTCCATTTCCATAACCATGCGCAAGACGCCGTGGGCCGCAGGATGCTGCGGTCCGAAGTTAATCGTCATGGTCTTGATTTCGGAGTTGCTCCCAGCCATCAGCTTTCGCCCTCCGTGGTCGCTTTCTCATCGCCTGGTAACGGCCTTGTCATGCCTTCCCAGGGGCTGAGAAAATCGAATGACCTAAACGCTTGAGTTAGCTTGACCGGCTCATAGACCACGCGGCGCTCTTCGTCGTCGTACCGGACCTCGACATATCCAGTCAGCGGGAAATCCTTGCGAAATGGGTGGCCATCAAATCCATAGTCGGTGAGCAGGCGGCGCATGTCCGGATGTCCGGAAAAGAAAACACCAAACATATCCCAGCATTCGCGCTCAAACCATGACGCCGAGGGAAAGACTCCGACAACTGAAGGTACAGCGGTATCTTCATCGACCGCGACCTTGACCCTAACGCGCTGATTGTGGCGAAGAGACAGTAAATTGTAGACAACTTCGAACCGCTCTTTGCGATCCGGAAAATCCACACCGCACACATCGATTAACATCTCGAAAAGGCAATTCGAATCAGTGCGTAAATATTTAAGAGTGCGAACGATCCCTTCCACTCGAACCGTGATATTCAGTTCGCGATTCGCCGTCCGTTGGCGGAGCACATCGTTTGGCAACTGCGACTCGATGTAACCACCGAGTTCTTGAAGCGCTTGGGTCGTTTCGTCCATCTTCTGCGGGCCTAACGAGCGATTGTTCCGGTACGGCGGATTTTCTTCTGCAACTGCAAAATGCCGTAGACCAAAGCCTCCGCCGTCGGAGGACAGCCGGGCACATAGATATCGACCGGGATAATCCGGTCACATCCGCGGACAACAGAATAAGAATAGTGATAATACCCACCGCCGTTGGCGCAGGACCCCATGGAAATTACCCAACGAGGCTCGGCCATCTGGTCGTAGACCTTGCGCAGCGCCGGTGCCATTTTGTTGGTTAGCGTGCCGGCCACGATCATTACATCGGATTGGCGGGGGCTCGCGCGAACCACGACACCAAATCGATCCAGATCGTAGCGCGGACAATAAGCGTGGATCATCTCGACCGCGCAGCAGGCTAGGCCAAAAGTCATCGGCCACAGCGATCCTGTACGCGCCCAATTTACCAACTTGTCGGCTTGCGCTACAACAAATCCTTTATCCGCCAATTCGTCGGTCACCGTTGTTAACACGGCCGTTTGATCCGCTCCTGGCGGCAACGGCGCAGACCCGGGTGCTACTATTCCCATTCGAGAGCTCCCTTCCGCCATTCGTATATGAAGCCAATAGTCAAAACGCCAAGGAAAACGATCATGGACCAAAATCCAAACATGCCCACATCTCCGAACGCGACGGCCCACGGGAACAGGAACGCCACTTCAAGGTCAAAAATGATGAAGAGAATTGCGACGAGATAGAAGCGAACGTCGAACCGACCACGTGCATCTTCAAATGGCTCAAAACCACATTCATATGGCGATAGTTTTTCCGGATCGGGTTTTTGAGAGGCTATTACCAAGCTCGCGACTAGCATCGCACAGGCAATTCCAACAGCGAGGCCGATGAATATCAAGATCGGCAAATATTCGCGTAAGAGATCTTCCATCATCCCTCCAATTTCATGCCACGCGGAGAAGACCGCGAAATGGTCCCAATAACCCCTTGCCGCGCGATCATACGCGGCCCTTCCTAACACGCAATATAAAGTTTGCGCGCTTTTAAATCAAAGCGTTAAGTCGGAAACCATCTCTGCCGGACAACTGCTATATATGGTCAGGGAAAAGTGGCGGGAGTGACGGGACTCGAACCCGCGGCCTCCGGCGTGACAGGCCGGCGCTCTAACCAACTGAGCTACACCCCCAAAATGGACAATGGTGGGCGATGACGGGATCGAACCGCCGACCCTCTCGGTGTAAACGAGATGCTCTCCCAGCTGAGCTAATCGCCCTAATCTTAATATGATTATATATTAAGTTTATATAGTTTAGTTAACAGCTTCTTTAAGAGCTTTACCTGCAGAAAACTTAGGCTGATTTGATGCAGGTATCTGTATGGTTGAACGAGACTGTGGG
>CAXAGK010000536.1:0-2843 GCA_963968305.1 uncultured Rickettsiales bacterium
CAGTAAAATAATCGCGTAATTGCCTTTAGAGACAAGGCGTTAGTCCAAACCTCTGGAAATTTAGAAATTAGGGTAGCCGAGTTGGAGTCACGCAACAAGAGAAACGCCCAATTTCCAAGCTTTGCTCTTGTCCTTTCTTGGGTCTATTGTGCGGCCAAAGCATTAAATACATGGGAGCAAGGCTATGTTTAAGGGATCCATGACCGCGTTGATAACACCGTTCAAGGACGGTGAAGTTGATGCAGAAGGCTTTCAAGCCTTTGTCGATTGGCAAATCAACGAAGGCTCCCACGGCGTCGTTCCGGTCGGCACCACGGGCGAATCCCCGACATTGAACCATGAAGAGCACAAACGGGTTGTGGAGCTTTGCATCGATGTCGCGAAGGGCCGCGTGCCGGTAATCGCTGGTGCGGGATCGAACTCGACGGATGAGGCCATCGATTTCACGAAACACGCGAAGGAAGCGGGCGCCGACGGCGTGTTGAGCGTGTGCCCGTATTACAACAAACCAACCCAAGAAGGTCTGTATCTGCATTTCAAGGCGATTGCGGAATCGGCGGACATTCCGATTATTATATACAATATTCCGGGCCGCTCGATCGTCGATATGTCGGTGGAGACCATGGCGCGGTTGTCGGAACTGTCGAATATCGTGGGTGTGAAGGATGCGACCTGCGATCTGGCGCGACCGCTGAACAGTCGTCTTGCCAGTGCCGAAGGTTTCATCCAATTGTCCGGTGAAGACGCGACCATCGGGGCGTTCCTTGGCCAGGGTGGTGACGGATGTATCTCGGTGACCTCGAACGTGGCACCGAAACTATGCTCGGAATTGCACGAGGCTTGGCAAACGCGTGATTTGGATACGTTCGAGGATCGCCGCGACCGATTGGCGCCTCTGCACGACGCGCTGTTCTGTGAGACCAGCCCGGCACCAGTCAAATACGCCGCCAAACTGCTCGGCAAGTCCGCGGCTGAGTGCCGTTTGCCGATCGCACCGATGTCCGCTCAAGGGCAGGAGACGATACGTGGTGCGATGGTTAAGGTTGGGTTGATTAACTAAGGCTCGGGCTGCCGCCGAGTTAACTTCGGAGCGAGATAAATGGCGGCAAAATTCGAGACCGACGTCACGATTGCGCAAAACCGCCGCGCCAAGTTCGACTACTTCATTGAGGATACGGTCGAGGCCGGCATCATGCTGACCGGGACCGAAGTCAAATCCTTGCGTGCGAACGGCGCTAGCCTCAATGAATCCTACGCCGGGCCGAAGGACGGCGCGATTTATTTGATTAACGTCCATATTCCGGAATACCAGCAGGCAGGCGCAAAGATGAACCACGAGCCTCGCCGCCCGCGAAAACTCCTGCTGCACAAACGTGAACAGGAACGCTTGATGGGCCAGGTCCGGCGTGGCGGCTATACGCTGGTGCCGGTCCGGCTCTATTTCAATAAACGCGGAATCGCCAAGTGCGAGCTCGGTCTCGCCAAAGGCAAGAAGCAACGGGATAAACGCCAGACGCAGAAGGATCGTGATTGGCAACGCCAGAAATCCCGCGTCCTGCAGAGCCGCGATCTGTAAACGGAAACGACCTAATGCCGAACGTATTAAGCGAACGGGAAATCAAAACATTTCGGGACACTGGATTGCTCTGTCCCAAACGGCTCCTCACGGAAGAGGGGGCCGCGACCAATCTCGCTGAGCTTGAGACCTACGAAGGGGAAACTGGGGAGCCGGTCAATGGCAGTTGGCGCTATAAATCGCATCTGGTTTTCCCTTGGATCGACCGATTGATGCGGACGCCCGGCATCCTCGATGTGGTGGAGGATTTGTTGGGGCCGAACATCATGGTCTGGACCACCCATCTCTATCCGAAGGAACCGGGCGACGGACGCTTCATCTCCTGGCATCAGGATTCCGCGCATTGGGGCCTCGACAGTAATAAGATTTTGACCGTTTGGATCGCGCTGACGGAAGCAAATGAGGCCAACGGTTGCATGCGCATGCTGCCGGGCAGTCACCAGGGCGGCATCGCGCCGCATCGCGATACTTGGGACCCGAACAATATCCTCACGCGTGGGCAAACCATCGACGCTGAAATTGACGAGTCCCGGGCCGTCTGGACAACGCTGCGGCCAGGGGAAGCCTCGCTACATCACGTGGATATGTGGCACGCTTCGAAACCGAACGAGACGACGGACCGCCGGGTAGGCCTGGCCCTACGTTATATTACACCGGAAGCGCGCCAAGAACGGGTCGAGACCGATTTTGCCACCTTGGTGCGCGGCGAGGACCGTTTCGGTCATTTCCAATCGGAAGCGATGCCGCAGGCGACAATGCATCCAGACGCCGTCGCGGAGCACCAACGCATTGCTGATATTCAAGGCCAGATTTACCTGAAGGGCACTGACCGCGAAGGTGTCGGCGGCCTGGTCGAGACCAATGAAGTGGGCAGCTGAGGGCCACCCTTCGAACGAAATGTGCGACTACTTTACCGTAAGGCCGGAATCGACCGGTAAGACCTGACCCGTCACCAAGCGCGATTCGTCCGACGCCAGGTAGACCGCCATCTGCGCGATATCGATGGCTTCACCGAAGCCGAGAACGTGCATTTTCTCTAGCTTGTCCCGAAGTTTATCGTCGCTGAACAGACCTTTAACCCGGTCCGTCATGATGACGGTGGGGGCGATGGCGTTGACGCGGATTTTATCCGGCCCGTAATGCACCGCTGAAGAGCGGGTAATGGCGGCGATCCCACCTTTAGCTGCTGTATAGGCGTCGCGGCCCGGAAATGCCATCAGCGCCACCACCGACGACATATTGATGATCGATCCACCGCCGGCCGCAC
>CAXAGK010000537.1:0-2832 GCA_963968305.1 uncultured Rickettsiales bacterium
CCATATCAGGGCATCGAAAATCGAGTTCACTTGGGAAATGAAGGGTTAACCTAATCTCTTTACGCCAACTCATTTACTCGGCACATACCAATAGGGCAGACGCGGTATCAGTATGGAATCACCGGCTTCCAAATTCACCCCACCGCTCTCCGCTTCTTCGACGTGTTCTAGCCGTAAAAGAGCCAGCCCCATCTCGCCAGAAACCGTACGTATTTCACCGGCCTCACGCCCACCCGCAGACACGATGGCACCAGCGACCGCTGGAGTTCCCTCGAATACGACCGGCATTAGCCGCTTTTTAATCAATCCACGATATTTGGTGCGGGCCGTCAGTTCTTGGCCGACATAACATCCTTTGTTCCAATCTACGCCGTGAAGAGAGTCGAAATTGTTCTCCAGTAAAATCGATTTCTCAACAATCATGTCGCGACTACCATCTGGAAGACCCAACGAGATCCGCAATGCCTCAAACTTTTCACGATCACCGGGAATTGCGCCTAAACCTTCCAAGGTTTCCGCACCCACGGGTTTCGGCAGGATCGCGCGTATCCCAATCTCCGGAAGCCGAGGATCGCAATACACGACCCCCTCGCCCGTCGCCACGGCAATTCCAGGATCAGCATTCAAGCTCGTGCCAGATAGCGCGCCATCACCATAACCGACCCACACGCCAAAATTTTGTGCCATGCCGAGATCGATATCTGCTCTTAGCTTGAATCGGCTTAACCGCTGTCCCAGATCCATCAACCGTTCGGCTTCGCAATCAAGATATAAGATGTCGCCGATCTCTATGATGAAAAAATCATGCAAGTATTTGCCTTGCGCCGTCAAAAGTGCCGCCCAAATCGCGCGATCCGGCCCCACACGTTCGATGTCGTTCGAGATCAATCCTTGTAAAAAAGAACGCCGGTCGGGCCCTCCGATCGTTATAAGACCACGTTCTTCAAGTAAGATTTGATGGAATTCATGCATGATATGTCCAATACAGCTTAAGTCTTCAGAATCTGGGGTGTGCAGCCACGTCCTGCAAGGTCCGTCTTGTGAAGGATGCAGCTGCTGCGTATAACCGCTGCGGAGGGCAAATCAAGAATGCGCATCCTTTTCGTGACGGCAAACCGCGTCGGCGACGCCGTCCTTTCGACCGGACTTTTGGCGCACCTCGCGGCCCAACACCCGAACGCTCAAATAACAATCGCGGCGGGCCCTGCCGCTGCGTCTTTATTCCGCAATGCTCCCGGCCTCGAACGTCTCATTGTTATGCAAAAGCAACGCTTCAGCGGACATTGGTTGTCGCTCTGGCAAAGCTGCGTCGGTGCGAAATGGGATATCGTTGTCGACTTACGACGTTCCGCGCTCGCGTATTGCCTGATTGCGCGCGAACGATACGTCGTCCCGAAACCGATCCAAGATATGCACCGGGTCGAATTGATTGCATCAACCTTAAATTTGGAAAACGCACCCCCAAGCCCTGTCCTATGGCCGGACGATGCGAGCATGCTGATAGCAGACCGCTCACCGATCCTCGCCGTCGCCCCCGCTGCGAATTGGGTTGGCAAACAATGGCGGGCGGAGCGTTTCGCCGAACTTGCCCTGAAGCTAACGGCACCGCATGGACTAATGCCAGGTGCCCGAGTTGCCGTCTTCGCGGCGGCCAACGAACGCACCCAGATCGAGCCAGTATTAGCGCGTATTCCCGAGACGCTACGAATCGACTTTGTCGGCGTCGGCGATCTGGCACTTGTCGCCGGATGTTTGTCGCGGTGCGATTTTTTCATCGGCAACGATTCCGGGTTGATGCATATGGCCGCCGCGGCTGGCATTCCGACCTTAGGCCTTTTCGGCCCCAGCCGCGCGGAGCACTACGCTCCGTGGGGCGAGAAATGCGCATTTATTAGAACAGAAGAAAGTTATGACGATTTGGTTGGCGCACCCGGATACGATCATCGTACAACCGGGACGCTAATGGACGGACTCAGCGTCGAGGCCGTTGAATGGGCCGCAACACAACTGTTGAATGACCTGGAACGGAAGACCCAATGACCAGTTCCGAAAAACTAACAATCTCCGCACTTGTCGTCGCCCACAACGAAGAGGATCAGCTCGCGGAATGCCTCGAGCGTCTCGCGTTTGCCGATGAGCTCGTCGTGGTTCTCGACAAATGCACCGACGGCAGCGACACCATCGCAGCACTTTTCACCGACAACATTGTCGAAGGAAGCTGGGACATCGAAGGTGAGCGGCGTAACACCGGCCTTGAGGCCTGTACCAGTGACTGGATCATCGAAGTTGATGCGGACGAGCGGGTCTCCTCGGAATTGGCTGCTGAAATTCGCGAAGCCGTGAAAACCGAAAAGTACAATTACCACTTGGTACCGTTCGATAATTACGTGGGCGAACGCCTCGTCCGATACGGTTGGGGTGCCGCATGGGGTGTCAGTGCCGCCGCAAGGTTGTCTCGCCGCGGCTGCAAGCGGTGGGGGATGGAGCGCATTCATCCAGGACTGGAATTGACAGCACCTGAAGGCCGCCTCACCGAACGCATGATCCACTACGTCGACAAAGATATCTCCGATATGATCCTGCGCCTCGACCGATATACGACGGTGCGCGCCCGCGACCTTCGCCAAAGCGGCGATATCGGCAGTTTTGGCCACAATGTGCGGCGTATATTCTCTCGTTTCTATAAATGCTATGTCGGACGCAAAGGGTATCGCGAAGGCCAGTACGGATTCTTGATCGCGTTGTTCGCTGGGCTCTATCCGATCTTGTCCTATCTAAAGGCGCATCTGGAGGACCGGTGACTAAGGTACTCCAAGTCATGGCCGGTGCAGC
>CAXAGK010000538.1:0-2794 GCA_963968305.1 uncultured Rickettsiales bacterium
TGATGATATCTTGGATACGGCGATCCGCCTGATGCGGCAGATGCCGGATGAACGGCTCGAAGATCAATTGCCGAACCGGCCCCGGTCTTGGCGGGTTTTGATGCATCACGTGTTTCAGATCCCGACGACCTTCTTGGATATGGAACAGAAGGGTGAGACCTTGACTTACGAGGCACTCACCGCGCCGCCGCCCGACGATATTAAGTCGAGCGACGATATCGCTGATTTCGGAGAAACGGTACGTATCCGATTCCGGGACTGGTGGCGGGATGTCGAGGGACAGGATTTCTCTGGCGAGGTGCCAACCTATTTTGGCGGCACATCGCGCCATGAGATGATGGAGCGGACGGTTTGGCATTCGACCCAGCATACGCGCCAGATCGCTTCGCTTTTGGAGCAAGCGGGTGTTTCGGCGGATAATCCGTTGACCCCGGACCACATTCGCGGCCTGCCGTTAACCGAGACGGTTTGGGATGAAGCTTAAGGGAGAAGTACGATGGCGGATATCGATAGCCAGCAAGATTACTACGACAATATCGGCTTCAGTGAACGGTTGGGGTTCGGTGAGCGTCCGGCCGTGCTGGTCATCGATATGTGCCGGGGCATCACAGAGCCCGGCAAGATGTTCATCGATATGGATGAACACATCCCGCATATAAATGCCATCAACACCGCCGCACGCCGAATTGGGGCGCCGATTATCTTCACTACCGTTGCCTACCACAAGGACCTCTCTGACTCCGGAACTTTCGGGCGGAAGGTGCCGCTGGTGCAGAATATGTTGTACGGCACGGAAGGGGTGGATATCGATCCACGTCTTCCGGTCGAGGACGCGGATCATTTGCTGGTGAAGAAATTTCCAAGTGCGTTTTACGGCACCAACTTACAATCGCAGCTGACCGGCCTTGGCGTCGATACAACGATCATCGTCGGGAATTCGACCAGTGGCTGCGTTCGCGCCAGTGCCTGCGACGCCATCTCCGGTGGTTTTAGGCCGATCGTGGTGAGCGATTGCGTGGCCGATCGAGCTCCGTTGTCACACCAAGTCAATCTATTCGACATGGATTCGAAATACGCCGACGTCGTGCCGAGCGCCGAGGTGTTATCTTACTTAGCCGGTCTAGCCAGCGACGTGACGAGGGCTGCGGCCGAGTAACGAACGTACCGTCGGCGTGATTGATTAGACCGGGCGACGGCCAACTAGAAAGACGGCGTCCTCATCACCGACTTCTTCGGTATGCATGATATTCGCACCCATGTTGCATGTATCGCCGGGCCCGAAGGTCTCTAATTTGTCGTCTCGGCCGATGGTGAGTTCGCCTGACAAGACAAACAGTCGTGCGTCGAAGGGATGTGTATGATCGGGATTATTGCAGCTGGCTTCCATACGGCCCTCCGAGAGTTCAAATCCGTCTTGTTTCAATCCAGCTTCAAATGCGGCGCGGTCCATCGTATCTAATCCTTCTTTGAATTTAGCGCTCGGCGGCGCATCCTGGTGACATCTAAGGTGACGTCTAAATAGATATTGTGGTGCGGCACTAAAAGGATAAATTATAGAATTGCAGAAATTCGTTGCGTGCTCATCGGCTCCGATGACGGCAAGTCGATCCAAAACGTGCTGTCTTCTTCCGTGGTCGATTCAAAGCCGATTTCGCCATCCATTAGATTGACCAGATGCTTCGTGATCTTAAGTCCGATACCGATCCCCTCGATGGGACCCGCTTCCAGGCCCAATCTATCGGATGGTTTGAATAGCGCGGCTTGATGCTCTAATGGAATTCCCTCACCCGTATTGGAGATGGTAAATCGCACCGTATCCGCGTCTAGATATTGACTCCGAATCGCCACCGTACCGCCATCGCCGGTATACTTGATTGCGTTCGACTGGAGATTGAGCAGCGCTTACCGCAACATACCCTGACCCGCCCGGCACGTCTTCTATGCGGAGGGTGTTGGTTCGACAATAAGCTCGATGTTACGGCCCTTTATGAGCGACTGCGCCATGGAGACACAATCCTCCAACGCCTTCGACACCGGCAGGTCCTCGATGACCATCAAAATTTCCGATGCCTCTATCTTCGCCAGTTCAAGCAGGTGATTGATCAAGTTTAGAAGGTATTCGCCGTTTTTCAGAATTTGGCCAAGAAAGTTCTTCTGACTGTCGCTGAGTGGAGCCTCGGGATCATCGTCGAGCAGTTGCCCGAAACTGAGGACAGAGTTCTATGGTGTCCGCAGTTCGTGGCTCATTGAGGATAGAAACTCTGATTTCGCATGATTTGCGGCCTCGGCTTCGAGACGAGATTCGACCAAACTGGTAAGATCACTGCCGGTTCCACGGTAGCCCTCGAAGGCGCTATCTTCGTCGAAATAGGGAACGCCGTTGATCGAAAGCCAAGGGGTTTGAGCGTCCGGTTTTTGCCTAGGGTGAATAAAATTTCTGAAGGCATTCCGGCTGTGCAAATTATCCAAATGGTCTTGCCATTGTATGGGGTCTACATCCGAGATGCCGGTTTCTTCACGGTTTTTGTCTAACAAAATTTGGGTGTCCACACCGGTGATCTCGACGAAACGACCCGAGAAGTACGAAAACCTTAGATCTTCGTTCATTTCCCAGTGCCAGTCCGACGAAGCTACGGCGTAATCCTTGTATTGTTGTTCGCTTTAAAAAACGCAGCCTCCCGCGTTTTTAGCTCGGATGTTCGGGCGCGTACCCGATCTTCAAGTTCCTCGCTCAAGTTCTTTAGTTCTTCCTCTGAGCGCTGGAGCTCCCTATTGATTTTCACCAACGTTTCTT
>CAXAGK010000539.1:0-2791 GCA_963968305.1 uncultured Rickettsiales bacterium
GAGTGCATCTATACGTTCGCGAGCGGTCATACGACCACCACGATGTTGCTTAGCTACCGCATCCGGTCGTCCGGAATCGATGATTCCAGATATAAATTCTTGCCGTTTTTCCAATAACTTACGGCTACTTTCTCTATTTCCGATTTCTTCTGCCGCCACTACATCACTCCCTGATCGATTGCCCATGAGACAATGTGGCGCATTTCAAAGGTTTTTCATCACGCAAAGTCGCGCTATCCTAATAGCTAACCGAACAAACAACCGAACGAGGTCTGCGATGGGCTACACACTTGAGAAGTTCGCTAGCGATTGCCATGATATTTTGTCCGTCGATTCAGGCGTGGCCGGGCGGGAGAAAGTCCGCACGCTATTGACCAAAGCCTTGGTCGATGAGACTTTCGTCGCAGACAACTTCCCCGACAGTAACGATGCGCCGCGCTCGATCCTCTACGAAGATGAAAAGCTCGGCTTTGCAATCTGCTCGCACGTCTATAAGCGCGAAGCCATGTCTAAACCGCACGCGCACGGCGCGCATTGGGCGATCTACGGACAGGTCGCAGGCGAAACCGAAATGTTCGACTATGAATTCGTCGATGCCCCGGCCTCCGATGACGACTCCGGCACTTGCAAGACGACCCGCAGCTACACCCTGAAGCCCGGTGATGCGCATCTCTATAATGTCGGCGATTTACACGCACCGCGGCGCGCAGGCGCCACCAAGCTGGTCCGTATCGAAGGTGTGAACCTGGATACGATCAAGCGTGTCTACCACGAGGAAGTCGGCGCTCAAGCCGCGGAATAAGCGACACAATTACAAACGCCGCTCCAATGTTCGGGGCGGCGTTTTCTATTACGACGAATGAATTCTTAGAGCGTCTATGCGTCCGCGCGCCGGTCGAGCCAAGCAATACGGTTTTCCAATTGGTCAATTTCAAAAGAAAGCCAATCCGCGAAACCCTCATTTGTGCCGTTATCACGCAAATCACGCAGGCGCGCCGCCTCACCAACGCTCATCTCACGCATGAGATCGATTTGATCGAGCCGATCTTCCTGGTCGAGCAGGTGCAGGAACCGCATTTTCAATGCAATGACTAGCTTACTCACATCATTCACCGGTGCGCGCACGCCGGAGATCATCAATGTGACGAACTGTTTTTGGCCCGCATCGGTAATCCTCAGCAACGCGCCACCGGGCCCATTCGCATCTTGCATTTCCGCCAGACCTTCATAGCCCATAACTTCAAGCGAAGTGCCTAATAAATCCAAAGAAGGACCCGCTACGCGACCAACAAAGTTACGAATTTCGCTGGCCAAATCGGCATAGCGTCTTTCGCCTTCGATCAACGCGCCGAGGGCGGCCAAACGAATGGCTTCTGTCGGGATGAGGGTGTTATCGCGGTACATAGCAGGTTTTATACACCATTCGACGTATAATCTCTATTCGGAAATTCAGGCAGCTCGCTTCAACGACAACGAGTTCCAGACCTCCTGCAAGGCGGAGACAAGGAATTCCATATCCGCGTCGCTATGCAACGGCGTCGGCGTGAACCTCAGTCGTTCCGTGCCGCGCGGCACAGTCGGATAGTTGATCGGCTGTACGTAGATGCCGTAGCGATCCATGAGCGTATCGCTTGCCTGCTTGCAGAGCCTCGGTTCGCCGACTGGAACTGGAACGATATGGGTCTCCGACGGCATGATCGGAATGCCAGTCTCCGTTAACATAGCCTTCAGCTTCGCCGCTCGCTCTTGTTGGCGTGCACGCAATTCGTCGCCATGGGCCCCTCGCACCAGCTTAATACTACATAGTGCCCCGGCCGCAACCGATGGCGGCATGGACGTCGTAAAGATGAATCCCTGCCCATATGAGCGGACAACATCGACCAAATTGGCGGAGGCCGCGATATATCCACCAACGACTCCAAAGCCCTTCGCCAAGGTTCCCTGGATAATCGTAATTCTGTCCATCAAGCCTTCACGGTCCGCGATTCCGCCACCAGCGCCATACATGCCAACGGCATGCACTTCATCCAGGAAAGTGATGGCGTTGTATTTCTCCGCGATCTCGACAAATTCGCGGATCGGGGCCACGTCTCCGTCCATCGAATATACGCTCTCGAAAACAATCATTTTTGGGCGATCTGGATCGTCCTGTTGAATGAGGCGCTCTAAATCTGCCGGATCATTGTGCTTGAAGATACGTTTTTCCGTATTGGAGTGGCGGATCCCCTCGATCATTGAATTATGGTTCCACGCGTCCGAATAAATGATGCATTGCATCATCGAGCCGAGGGTCGCTAACGTCGTATCGTTCGCCACATAACCAGAAGTAAAGATCAGCGCCGCATCCTTACCATGAAGGTCGGCGAGCTGACGCTCCAATAGCACATGATAATGGTTAGTGCCTGAAATGTTGCGCGTCCCGCCCGCACCCGCGCCGCAGAGTTCCAGCGCCTCACGCATCGCGTCGAGGACATCCTCATTCTGGCCCATACCGAGATAATCGTTCGAGCACCATACGGTGACGCCGTTTTCCTGCCCACCTTCGCGATGGACAGCCTGCGTACCGCCACGTTGGCGTTCTAAATCGGCAAAGACGCGGTAGCGGCCCTCGTCATGCAGGTCCGCGAGCTTATCCTCGAAGAATTTTTCATAATCCATGGCGTACTCCGAGACGTAACCTAAAATAGAGGCATTACGGTTTCCTTGCGACAGTTCAATACCGCAAGGGCTCAGAATGCAATGCGACTTATAGTCCCGCCGCGAACGTCACCGTCTCTTCCAAAGCTTTATC
>CAXAGK010000540.1:0-2779 GCA_963968305.1 uncultured Rickettsiales bacterium
GTCCACGCAGACATCTCCGTGATCACTGGGCTGCGCGGTAACGCAATAGCGACGGAGGTGCCGAGACAGAGCGTGGTAGTGGCCTAAGCGGCTAGTGCCATGATGAGAAAGGGATCGGCTTTGATTTCTTCAAAGACGAGGCGGTCATATTTCAGCGATTCGACCAGCGCGGCGTCATGACCAACGTTGGCAATATCAAAAAGCTGTTCGGCGGCACGGAGGCAAGGGTCGATTTTACCCAGAGGGAGGAGTATTTCGATGATCATGCCATACACCCGTCCATGCGCTCACCGACAAGCTAAACCGTCCCGTCTTCCTTCAGCTTGGCGATCTCGTCTGCCGACAATCCGGCTTCTTGCAGGACTTCGTCAGTGTGTTCGCCGAGGAGCGGTGGCGGTTTGCGGTATGTCGGCGGTGTCGCGCTGAGTTTGATCGGGTTAGCAATCAGTTTCATCGGCTTGCTGCCAGTCGCCGGGTGGTCCATCTCTATCACCATCTCGCGCGCAATCACGTGCGGATCAGCGAAGACCTGTTCTAGATTGTTGATCGGGCCGGAGCCGATCTTTTCTTTCTCCAAGTTATCCAGCCACCATTCAGAAGTTTTCTTCTTGGTGATTTCGTTCAGCGTTTTCGTGACATGGTCGCGGTTTGACACGCGAGCTGCATTGGTCTGAAAGCGCTCGTCTTCCAGTAATTCCTCGCATTCGGCGAGCTTGCAGAAACGCTCAAAGGTTGGATCGTTTCCAACTGAGAGCACAATATAACCGTCCGATGTGGGCATCACCTGATAGGGCAGGATATTTGGGTGCTGGTTACCGATCCGCTTTGGGTTCTCCCCAGTAGCTAGATAATTCATCCCTTGATTGGCGAGCCAGCCCACGTGGGTATCGAGCATTCCGATATCGATGAATTGCCCTTCGCCGGTTTCAGCTTGATGGCGCACGGCGGCAAGGATGCCGACACTTGCATACATGCCGGCCATCAGATCGCAGATCGGCACGGCAACCTTCATTGGTTCGCCGTCCGGCACGCCAGTGAGGCTCATCACGCCCCCCATGGCTTGGATTAATCCATCGTAGCCAGGGCGCGGCGCATAGGGGCCGGTTTGGCCGAAGCCGGTGATCGAACAATAAATCAAACGTGGAAACTCCGCTTTCATTTGTTCATAACCAAGGCCGTAACGATCCAAGGTACCGGCCTTGAAGTTCTCCACAAGAATGTCGCAATCGGCCATAAGCTTTTTGGTCAGTGCCTGCCCTTCGGAAGTGCCGATGTTAATGGTGATCGAGCGTTTGTTGCGGTTAGCGCCAGTGTAGTAAGCACTCTCGCTGGTGTCTTCGCCCTTGTCGTCTTTTTGGAAAGGGGGGGCGAAGCCTCGGGTGTCGTCGCCGGAGCCCGGGCGTTCCACTTTGATGACTTCAGCGCCGAGATCGCCCAACAGCTGTGTGCAATGCGGGCCTGCTAAAACACGTGTGAGATCGAATACCTTGAGACCGTGGAGCGGACCGTTCATACCAATATACCTTAAGTTTGTTATCTCCGTCTTGCCTTACGATGTTCGTTCGCGGGAGGCAAATGGCAAATCCGTTGTTACCGCCGCCAACCGTCAAGTCGCGCTGCTGCGGCGAATTTTCTGGAGCCTCGCTGAGGTATTTTCGTGTCCTGAAAGCCTTAGAAATACCCTAAATTCCAGATGACCATCCATTTCCACAACGTGCTGCGGCCGATCAAGGCGACCCCATCTTCGACTGAGACCTGCATCAGATCAGGACCGGAGACGCATTGAGTAGGAATAGACCGGAAACTGCCTCTTCTCGCCAGCGCTTATGACGGCTCCACGCAATTCACAAGAAAGATACTGGACGCTCCGGGTGCTCTCGGCAATGTTGGTCTAACAGTGGTGCTATCGACAAAATTCCGGAGCAGTTAAGGTAGGAAAAAAATGATATTTTACGATTTCAAGAAAGCCCCAAGCCCGCGTATGGTCCGCATCTTCATGGCCGAAAAAGGCGTTGATATGGAGACGGTCCAGGTCGACCTAATGACCGCAGAGCAGATGAAACCAGAATTTGCGGCTAAGAATCCCTGGTTGACGGTGCCGATGATCGAGCTCGACGATGGCACCTGTATCAGCGAGATTAGCGCCTGTAATCGCTATCTGGAAGAAACTTATTCGGAGCCGCCACTTCTGGGGCGCGACGCCAAGGAAAAGGCGGTTATCGAAATGTGGAACCATCATATGTTCATGGAGGGGTTCATGGCCGGTGCTGAAGCCTTGCGGAATTCCGCCCCACCTATGAATGGGCGTGCACTTGCCGGGCCTCATAATTTCGAGCAAATTCCTGACCTCGCAGCGCGCGGTTTGACACGCCTTGTTCATTTCATGGCCGATCTCGATACTCGCCTTGGCGAGAGCAAATACGTCGCGGGCGATAGTTATAGCGTCGCCGACATCACCGCGTTGGTGGTTGTCGATTTCGCCGGTTGGGTGAAAGTTGCTCCACAGGAAGATCAGATAAATCTAAAGCGCTGGTACGACGAAGTGAACGGCCGACCGAGCGCCACGGCTTAGTTCTTAACTACAAATGTACCCCGGACACGTTAGCGACCTGGGGTGCATATGTAGGGCCGGTGTGAACTGGATCCCGTATGCTGCAATCACCGGTCCGGGAGACGCGAGTAACGAATCTTGAGCGCTCTGCTTAGAAAGCCAAGACCGACACCCGAGCCCGATGCCGAAGACACGCGTTTTCTAATTTGCCAAAAGATCGATCACGTA
>CAXAGK010000541.1:0-2777 GCA_963968305.1 uncultured Rickettsiales bacterium
CCACTGCACCACCAATAAATAGGCCGTGTTATAGCAAACCCGGCCAAACTCCTCGACCGCGACACAGGAAGACAACATGCTGTTCGCCCCGCCATAGACTTCCGGAAACGGCAGGGTAAACAGACCGAGTTCCGTCAACAGATCGTACATATCTTGCGGGTACTCACCGGTCGCATCGATCTCCGCCGCACGGGGCGCCACGCGTTCCTCGGCGACACGCCGGACCAGATCGCGGATCGTACGCTGGTCTTCACCAAGATCAAAAGGAGATGGGGTGGTCATGGGCGGGCGATCCTAAAAAAATGAATTCGATATCTCTTCGTTGAATTATGTGACGCGAAGCCCCTTCCAAGCTACATCATCTGCAAAACGGAACAGACGAAGGACGGAAATAATGGTCGACATGGTAAACGAACTCGACGGCAAGGTGGCGATCATCACAGGTAGTACCCGCAATATCGGCCGGTCGACGGCGGAGGAATTGGCGAAGGCCGGGGCCGCGCTGGTGATCAATTCGGTGCAATCAAAGGACCTCTGCGACGAGGTCGTCGAAGGTATCCGATCCCGTGGCGGCAGAGCCATTCCGTTCATGGCCGACGTGCGCGACGCCGACGCGGTCAACGCCATGGCCGCAGCGGCAGTAAAGGAATTCGGCGGCATTGATATCATGGTCCATAACGCCGCCGTGCGGAACAACACGACGTTCGAGGACATGACCTTGGAGACCTTCTCGACCACGGTCGATATTTCCGTCTACGGCATGTTTAATCTGGCGAAGGCCGTATTGCCGTCGATGAAGACGCGGGGCGGCGGGTCGATCATCGGTGTCGGCGGCATGAGCTCGACCCGCGGCTCGCCCACGCGCTCTCACACCATGGCGGCGAAAATGGGCCTGAACGGGTTCGTGAGAGGCCTGGCCCTGGACCTCGCCCAATATGGCATCCGTGCCAATCAGGTGGTGGTCGGCACCTACGACACGGTCCGCGAAGGCAACCCGTCATCGGCACCCCGCGCCGCGCTTAATCTCAACGCCAGCAATATCCCGTTGGGACGCCTCGGCGCGCCGCAAGACATGGCCGACCTGATCCGCTTCGTCGTCGGTCCGGGCGCCAGTTACATTACCGGGCAGACCATCCATTCAAACGGCGGGGCGTTTTTGAATTTGTGAGGCGGTGCCAACCTCATCCTTCGACTCGCTCAGGATGGCGGCTCTGGGCCAACCTCCATCACCCACCGTCATTCCAGGGCGCGACACGCCATCCGGAATGACGGATATGGCGTCAGTAAAACATGAGCCCGCGACCATGCGCCGCCCTTTGTCCCGCGCACGCCTCGGTCTATCTCGTTCGTAACTCAATTGAACGTAACATCGAGGGAGAAATGACATGGGTGTTTTAGATGGCCGCGTGGCGATTTGCACCGGTTCGGGCCGTGGTGTCGGCGCCGAAGTCGCAAAGCTGATGGCGAAAGAAGGGGCGAGCGTTATCGTCAATGACCCAGGTGTCAGCGG
The DNA here is from genome assembly GCA_963968305.1 of uncultured Rickettsiales bacterium. Classification (GTDB taxonomy): domain Bacteria; phylum Pseudomonadota; class Alphaproteobacteria; order UBA8366; family UBA8366; genus UBA6544. Next base: position 1,511 of record CAXAGK010000541.1, read on the forward strand.
CGGCGGTGACGGTGGCGAGCAAGGACCGGCCGAAGCCATCGCAAACGAGATCAAAGCCGGCGGCGGCAAGGCCGCGCCCAATTTTGGCTCCGTCGCCAGCTACGAGGACTGCCTCGGCATGGTCCAGCAGGCGCGTGATGAGTTCGACGGCTGTCACATCATCTTTAACCCGGCAGGCATCTTACGCGATCGTATGTTCCACAAAATGTCGCCCGACGATTGGCAGGCGGTAATGGACGTTCACATGAACGGTCACTTCAACACCGCGCGCGCCGCCATCAATCTGTTCCGCGAGCAGGAATACGGCCGCATCATCATGGTTGGCTCGACCTCCGGATTGCTCGGCAATGTCGGCCAAGCGAATTATGGTGCCGCCAAGCTTGGGATCGCCGGACTATCGCGCATCGTCGCCATGGAGAACGTCAGTAAGAACGTCACCAGCAACGTGATTTGCCCCTCTGCCGACACGCGGATGACACGCTCGGTCCCGACACCGAAGGATCCGGACGCAGCACATCAGCGCGAAGAACGTCTGCGCCTGAGCCCGGCAGACGCCATCGCACCACTTTGCACCTTCTTGGGGTCGGAAGACGCAGGTCACGTGACCGGACAAATCTTCCACCAGCGCGGCGCTGAGCTGTCGCTCTATAGTCAACCGCGCCCGCTCCGCACCGTCCACAAGAACCACGGCTGGACGGTGGAAACGATTCGCGACAAAGCGATGCCCTCTTTGGTGCCGCACTTCGTCGATATCGCGAATTCCCGCAACGTCCATCCAGGACTGCCGCTGGAATAGGGTTGGATCGAACGGGTGGCGTTCTCTCTACGCCACCCGTTTTTTCATATGGATGACTTGGGTGCTGGCAAACGGCTCCCGGTGGGTTTCTTCATAACCGCGCCGTGCATAGTAGGCGGCATTGTCGCCCATCATCTCGTTCGTATAGAGCAATATTTCGTCATATCCCTGACGCGCCGCCTCGGCTTCGGCGAAAACCAATAACCGGCTACCGACCCCGCGGCCCTGCAACCGCTCGCTGACCGCTACATTCTCCAATGTCATCGCATCCGGTTCCGCGATGAGTACGAGCACCGCAAGTATCTCGCCGCCCTCCTCAACGATACAGACCTGATGGTTTTCGATAGCGGCTATATAGTCTGCCGTCATCGGCCTTGATTCCCGCCCCATGGCCGCGACGTCCTTACCATAGACCGCCCGGACCGCATCCGCGTCCGCCTCGGTGGCGCGGCGAAACACCCAATCCTTATC
>CAXAGK010000542.1:0-2775 GCA_963968305.1 uncultured Rickettsiales bacterium
CTGAAGACCTGCCAAAGCGGCGCCAGATTGTCGCCTCGGATGCGGTCGTAATAGGTGAGGCGCTCTGGTGATTCCGTGGGTGTTTCGTGTAAGGGCATATCGTCACTCTCCAAAGCTTCCGGCATTGTCATTCCCGCCTGCGCGGGAATGACAGGGCTTGTGGCGCCCAACTACAAAACTTGCGCGCCGTTGTCGTCGACGCCGTTATAAAGCCAAGCCATACCTTGATAGGCTTGTTCCGGTGTGCGCGGCGACAGCGTCATGTTGCGCAATTCCCGGGTCACTCCCTCAGCGTGATAGACGTCGCCGTAGAACCGGGCTGTCAGTTGAACTCGTCCGGTCCGCAAATAGCGGTTAGCTTGATAGGCTTGGAAGGCGGCGGCAATATCCGCGCCGTGGGCAGCGACGCGATCTTACCGAGCAGTTCCAGCACATGAGGATGTTCGCCGGCGAACCGTTCAATTAGTTCGTCAGAATCCCCAAAGACATCCCAGCCCCCTTCGTAACGGTCACTGTGGAAGACAGCGACAAGGTTGAAGATTTCGCCGCGCCGTAGCGGATATTGCACCAGATGAGTGTGTGGTCCCACCCAAAGCACAACTTCGTTCCAGCGGAGATGCTCGGGCATCTTGGCGGCGGGCAAGACCGCGCGGTAGGCAATGTGTCTGGAGACCCGGGGAGGGCCATCACCGACCAATGTCTCCCGTACTTTCGAGCATAGTCCGTCCGCGCCGATTAAGGCGCTTCCGTCGATCCGGCCGCCATCTTCCAAGGTGGCGATGACGTTCTCGTCCGATGTATCGAAGCCAGTCATCTTCGCCGTCGTTGCGAGTTCGACCAAGGGATCGGCTTGGCAGGCGTCGATCAACGCGTTGTGCAGGTCCGGCCGATAGGTCACTGCTTAGGGAAAGGGGAACTGGGCGCGGAACGCATCATCGTTGAGGGGCACGCGGGTGACGATCTCGCCGTCGAGTGCATCCCGCATCACAAGCGCATCTGGACGGACTGCCGCCGCATCGATGACCTCCGTTAGGCCGAGTTTTGGAACATCTTGTACACATTTGGGCCGAGCTGAATACCGGCACCGATCTCCCCGAAATCCCGCGATTGTTCGAGCAGCCGCACCGCACGTCCTTGCTGGGCCAAAGCCAGCGCTGCGGCGGCACCGCCAATGCCACCGTCGGCGATCAGGATTGGGTTATCGTTCATATCCAATCTCCCTCCGATAGATCTGAGAGGTGCCGTTCGATGATGGCAGCCACTTGTTCTGGATGGGTCAGGGGCGACATATGCTCGGCACCCGATATGACCACGTAGCGCATGTTCGGCAGTGTATCCCGCAACAGTTCAGTCACCCGGCGGTCCGGCGCTGTGGTTCGTTCGCCGCAAACAACGGTGACCGGCACATCGAGTGAAGCGATATCCGACAGCGTCGTTGGGTTCGCTAAGTTTGACTGAAATGCTTTATAGGTGGCATCCGTCTGACCCCGGAACCGGGTTTGGGTTTTCTCTGGGAACTTATCCCAGCTGCCTTCACCGTTTCGGTAGTCCAGGAAGAACCGCCAGGCATCGATCTCCTCACCCGCGGTGACCCGGTCGAGAAATCCATGGGCTAAATATTCGTATTCGGTAAAGAGTTCGCTCTCGTCTGCTTCCGGCAGCAAGCACGCGAGCATCGGCTCGATCAGCACCAAACTTCGGATATCGGCGAGCTTTCGCAATACCATTCGCACGGCCCCCGCTCCGCCATAGGAATGGCCGACGATATCAATTGTGGACCCCGCGAGTCCCCCATCTCCGATAACCGCTGCGACGAGATCCGCTTGATCGTCATGTTGTAGAACCTCCGGGCGGCTCCAGGCTTCGCTGCCGCCGTGGCCGTAGAAATCTGGCGTAAGTAGGCGGTATTTACCGCCGAGATGTTCCCCGGTCTTGCGCCATTGCGCACCGGAACTGCCGCCCGAATGCAGGAGCAGTAAGGGGTCGCCACGATCACTGTCCCCGTAATAAAGGGTCGCACCTTGATATTCGAATTCCGGCATCCGGTTTTCCGCCTGTCTTCACCAACAGGAATGTTGGACTATCTAGTGGGGTATTCAAATTTTGTGTGTAGGGACAGATGACGGAAGCCGGCATAAGCGGGTCGACCGAGACCACATTGGAGGAGCTCGCGGAACGCTACGGCGCGGCCTATCCATGGCTGGTCGCCGTGACCGTGCTTTCCGCCTTTGCCACAGCCGTCCTCACCAGCAGTATCGTCAATGTCGCGGTACCAGACGTCATGGGAGCGTTCGGGGTGGGGCAGGATCAGGTGCAGTTTATCGCTACCGCCTTTTTCGCGACGATGACCGCGAGCTTGCTGATCAGTCCGTGGACGGTCGAGAAGTTCGGCCCGCAGCTTACATTTTCCGTCTCGCTGATTTTGTTCGCGATCGGCTCACTGATCAGCACTTTCAGTCCCAATCTGCCCGCGATCATCTTCGGCCGCGTGGTTCAAGGCTTCGCGTCGGGTGTCATTCAGCCTTTGATCATGGTCGCGTTGGTACAAGCCTTCCGGCCGGAGCGGCGCGGTCTTGCGATGGGATTGTTCAGCATGGGAATTGTTTGCGCGCACGGTGTGGGGCCCTATTTGGGTGGCCTCACGATAGACGCGTTCCATTGGCGGTTGATTTTTCTACTACCGCTTCCGGTGGTGGCCTTTGCCTTCGTGATGGGGCTGTTCGTTTTGCCGCGCCGGGCGGTGGGAACCTCGGTGCCATTTGACTGGCTAGGGTT
>CAXAGK010000543.1:0-2752 GCA_963968305.1 uncultured Rickettsiales bacterium
TAGAAACTCTCAAGTCGTGGAAAGCGAAAAAGCGCGTGCGCTATATCGGGATCACTACATCGCACGGAAGACGGCATGACGACTTCGCAGACTTGATGCGCACTAAACCACTCGATTTCGCGCAATTCACATACAACATCCTCTACCGTGAAGCGGAGGACCGTCTCCCAACCGTAGCGGCGGACCAGGGCATAGCCGTCATCGTCAACCGGCCCTTCCGGCGGGGTGGTGCGTTCGAGCATGTCGCGGGTCATCCGGTACCGGACTGCGCCGCAGAGTTCGGCGCCGACACATGGGCACAGTTCTTCCCGAAGTTCGTCCTCTCACATCCTTCGGTGACCTGCGCCATTCCGGCCACGTCGAAGGTAGACCATATGGTGGAGAATATGGCAGCGGCCCGGGGTCCGGTGCCGGACGAGGCGATGCGCCAGCGCATGATTAAACACATCGAGCGACTTCAAATCTATGGTTCCTTATTCCGCGGAAGCCTTCTTCGATCTCCTCGCCACTTACAATTTGGCGATCTGGCCCGGACATTTGACGGCACTCTTTTTGAGCGTGTTGTTGCTCGGATTGCTGCTATTTCCGCGTCCGGGCGGCGACCGGATTATTGCCGGTTTTCTCGCCTGCGGCTGGGCCTGGACCGGGCTTGTGTTCCTGATGAACCATCTCGTCACCCTGAACTGGGCCGGAACATATTTCGGAATGGTCTTCGTCGTGCAGACCGGGTTATTGCTTTGGTCCGGAACCATCCAGGACCGTCTGCATTTTCCGGGCGACAAGAGTGCGGCATCATGGCTTGGTCTCGTGCTAATCGTAATCGCGCTAATTATCTATCCGCTGATCCCGATTTGGGCGGGAGCCGACTGGACGATCGTGCAGATCGCCGGTCTTGCGCCGACACCGACGGTGATCCTCACCTTCGGCATCTTGCTGTTATGCGCAGGTCGGCTGCCAATCCATCTTTTCGTGATCCCTGTTGTCTGGTCCAGCGCGGATGGCGCCACGGCTTGGACGCTCGGCATTTGGTGGGACCTGTTCCTTCCCGTCGCCGGCCTCACCACGGTGTTCTTTTCCATTACCCGGCCCCGGCATGATTCGAAACCCAGCGCTTAGGGACCGCGATTATCGTCGCCTATTAGGCGGCGCCGCATTCCATCAACAAGGGATGAGCGGTGAGCAGGTGGTGATCGGCTTGCTAGTCTACGAGGCGACCGGGACGACCGCTTGGGTCGGCATCATACTGGCGATCTATTTCCTACCGTTCTTCGTATTTGGCTTGTTGTCCGGCACGGTTGCCGACTGGATTGACCGGCGAACGCTGTTGCGCCGTCTTGAATTGGCGACAGCCGCCGTGCTCTTTGTCTTTGCGGCGTCGACCGCACAAGAAGAGACACCGATTTGGATCATTGCCGCCTTTACATTGTTCGCAGGCAGTCTGCGGGCACTGCATCAACCAGTACGCTCGAGCTACGCCTACGATCTGGTGGGCCAGGAAAACCTCGTCTCCGCGATGGGTTTGCTCAATATCGGATCGCGGAGCGGGCAGTTATTGGGCGCGCTCGTCGCCGGGTTCGTGATGGAGAGTTTCGGCGGATCAGCAGCCTTGGCGTGTCTGGGTGGAGGACATTTAATCGCCTTCCTGTTCTTTCGGAGTCTGCGCGCTGCCGGTGTGGCCGCGGTGGCGGTGCGCGCACCCATTCGCCAAAACATCCGGGAATATGTAGTTGAGCTTGGCACAAACCGTCTGTTGCTCACACTCTTAGCGGTCACGGCCTCGGTCGAGATTTTTGGATTTTCCTTTGCAACGGCACTGCCCGAAATCGCGACAGAGCGACTTGATATTGGCGCTGAAGGCCTGGGATGGCTGCAAGGAACGCGCGCCTTCGCCGGTATCATCGCGGGTGTCACTTTCGCGACTTTTGGCGTTCGCAGCCGGACCGGCGCGATGTATCTCGGTATCATATTCATGTTCGGCGTCTTCATGACGCTCTTGTCCGAACCCTCGCCGCTCGCACTGACACTCGGTGCGGTCTTTTTGCTCTCATTTTTCGCCGCATCTTGCGATATTATGGCGCAAAGCATGATGCAGCTCAGCGTCGCCAACGAGCTAAGAGGCCGCGCGATGGGGATTTGGGTCCTCGCCCTGGGGTTCGGCCCGTTGGGTCATCTGGAATTAGGCGCTGTCGCCGGTGCTTTCGGTTTACAAAGCGGTTTGCTATTGAACGGGGGTATTTTGATTTTGATCGCAATAATGACGGCGGTCTTGGTGCCCCGATTGCGGCAACGCTGATGATCGGTCATCAGAGCCGTAGCAGAGAACCGGTAGTGCGAATGCAAATGCGTCGATACATCGCCCCTATGATCTTGATAGCAGGTTTAACCGCGTGCGAAAGCATAGACGATTACGTTGGCCAGACACTCGGCGACTTCTCCGGTGAGCCCAAAAGCCGCCTCGCGGCTAAGCCACCCACTCCGCAATCGAGGACGGCCCCCCAATCACCCAGCGGCGGGGCAACCAAGTTCGCGCGAAAACCGGTCGTGCCTGGCGAAATCCCTTCGGGTCAGGTCGTCGCTATCAAGTCTGCTCAAGCGCGGCTGCTCCTGCCCTTGCGCGTCCTGAACGGCGGCACCTTGGCGCGGCGACGGTTCACCAGCGCTGATGGCCGCTACATCGAGGAAGACGCGCTTTGGACCAGCCCCGGTGCGAGCCCGGTCACCGCGGGCATGCTGCTCAGCGAATCCCGCGCCG
>CAXAGK010000544.1:0-2751 GCA_963968305.1 uncultured Rickettsiales bacterium
TTGAAGGGGGGGGGGGAGGGGGGTGGCGAGCGGCGGGGGGGAACGAGGAGCGGCGCGGATCGCCGCCGATCTCTTCCAGCCGATCACGAAAGGCCTCGAAATCATCCCGGTCGCGCGTACGGCAATAGAATGTCTCGTAGCTGCCGTGGCGGACATAGGCGTCGAGTAAGGTGCGCACCGCTACGTCGATACCGACAATCCGTCCGTCCTCGTTTCGATTGGGCGGAATGTAATCAATCGCCAGCGTGGTCATGCTTTATCGCTGCCACGCATGAGGCGTTTGAAATAAGCGTGCGCGCCCGTCGTCGCGATGCGGTGGATGACTGTGTTGTAGGAAAGCCCGAGGCGCATCGGCAATTGTGAGACCAAGACGCGGCGGCGCCCGAGTGCCCGCATCCCCTTGCGTGCAACTGAGGTCGCGGATTCGGCGCGGTCGAACATATCCATGGGCGCGCCGGCGCGGGATTGGAAGTCGGTCGCCGTGGCGCCGGGACAAAGCGCCAGTATATCGACGGCTTCGCCCGAAAGTTCCTCTGCGAGCCCTTCCGCCAGCGCTAGGTCGAACGCCTTCGTCGCCGCATAGGTGGCGAAATAGGGCATTGGCACATGGCCGACGACGCTCGAGACGATGATCAAGCCGGCCCGCCGACCGGTGGCCTTCGCGCGTTCGATCATGCCGGGTAGCAGAGCGTGGGATAGGGCGTGCACCGCGACCACATTCACGTCGACCATGGCGGCTTCGTCGTCGGTCGAGGTTTCGGTGAAATGTGAGAAATACCCTAGGCCCGCGTTATTGACGAATAGATCGACACCCAATGCCTCGCTTCGTTCGGCCAGCTTTTCACGGTCACCAGGCAAGCGGAGATCCGCTTCCACAATGTCCACTTCCCGCTCCCGATGAGCGAGGCGCTCCTGTAGCGCCGTCAGTTTGCCGGCGTCCCGTCCGGTCAGAATCAAATTTGTGCTCGCGGGTAAAATATCGGCGAAAGCTTCACCGATGCCGCTGGTCGCCCCGGTGATGAGGGCGCGTTGGTATGTCTCTCTCATGACGAGAGGTTAGCCGCTTCGATTATCAAGGGAAACAGCTTCCCGCGCGTGCGTCACCATTCGGCGCCATAATCCTGGAAGGGTGTGGGGATACGTTGGATGCCTTGTAGGACCTCGCCGAGAGGTCCCGGTTTGGTATCGGTCGGCACGAACAGCGACAGCGAATCGGCTAAGCCTTCATAACGCTCCGCGATTTTAGCGCCGATTTCGTCATAGGTGCCGACAGTGGCGAAAAGTTCGAGCACATCGTCAGAGATCAAAGCCGCCATCTCGTCCCAACGACCCTCCTTGGGATAGGGGCGCAGACGTTCGCCCAATTCCTCCATATCGTGGAGCCGCAGTACGTGCCAATAGGACCGGGTCGAGCAATAGAACGAAATTCGGAAGCGGATATATTCACGCATCTTGGCGACCGCCTCCTCATCTTTGCCGGTGGCGAGAAACGCGCCGGAGACAACTTCGATATCACCGCGTACGCGACCGCTACGCGCCAGCCCGTCGCCGATATGTTTCAGGCTTTCCTCCGCGAGGTAGCGCTTTGTGCTGAAGGGATGCAGGCGCACGCCGTCAGCGGTATCGCCGGCGACCCGCAGCATGGCCGGTCCGACGGCGGACATGGCGATGGGAATACGTGGCAGTCCGGATGGTTGCGGCGCGAAATTCGGCGTGGTCAGGGTCAGTGTGTAATGCTTGCTGTGATAGTCGAGGGGTTCTTGCGTCTCCCACGCGTGCCAGACGGCGCGTACCGCGCCGATATAGTCTTTCATGCGAGGTGCGGGTGGCACCCACTCGACGCCGTATCGGCGCTCGTTATGGCCCTTCACTTGAGAGCCTATACCGAGATAGAAACGGCCTTTCGACGCCTTGTGCAGATCCCAGGCGGCATGCGCCATGATGGTCGGACTGCGGGGAAAGGCGATGGCGACGCCGGTGCCGATTTGTATCCGGTCGGTTGCCATTGCGGCGACAGACAACGGCGGGAAGGGACCGTGGGCGTTTTCCAACGCCACGATCCCGTCGAAACCGGCAGCCTCCGCTTCACGGGCGGCAGTTTCCGCCGTCCGCAAATCGTCGTTTGGGATGTGATAGACGACACGCATGCGGCTTACAGCTTGTACACGCGTTTTGCCGTATCGTGATACAACTTCGCCTTCTCGTCGGCGGAGTAGTTCGCCGTCAGACGTTTGAAGGAGTTCCAGCACACCATGTAGCTGCAACTGACCTTATCGACCGGAAAATTCGATTCAAACAGGCAGCGATCTACACCAAACTGTTCGATGGTGTACTCGAAGTATTTTCGTGTCGCCTCGCAAAGTTCTTCGCTGGTCGGCGGCTTTAGCTTTTTGTGCCATTCGAAGCCATTCACTTCCATGTTCAGGCCACCGAGCTTGGCGACCACATTCTCGCATTGCGCCAATTCCGCGATGCTCTTCTTCCACTCCTCGAAGACTTCATCCTTGCGCGACGCGTAAGGCCCGACGCCGAGGGGACCGCCAAAATGGTCGAGGACGATACGGTTGTTTGGGTTCTTCCGCGCCAATTCGATGACATCCGGAATTTGCGGATGGTAGCACCAGGCCTCCATACTGAGGTCCAGTTTGGCAAGTTCGGCGAAGCCTTCTCGGAATTTGTCGCCCAATAGCATGTGTTGGACAGGTTCGGTCCGATGATTGCCGACCTCCGGATGAGGGTCCCAGGTGGCAC
>CAXAGK010000545.1:0-2705 GCA_963968305.1 uncultured Rickettsiales bacterium
TTTTGGAAAGGGGCCGCGCTTTTAAAGCGGTTCGGGCCGCCCTTATTGATCTTTGCCGGCGCGGTTGCCGCGGTATTGCGATGGTACCTGACCGGCACCTCAACTGAAATTTGGGTGCTGACCTTGGCGCAGGCACTGCACGCCTTCACGTTCGGTGCAGCGCATCTAGGCGGCATGACCTTTATCAGCCGGATTGCGCCGACGGAATTGCTGGCCACTGCTCAGACATTGTATTCGGCATTGGCGATGGGGGCCGCAATGGCTTTGATGATGCCGATTACCGGACGATTGTATGGTGCATTCGGTCCCGAAAAAACCTTCTTCGCCATGATGGCATTGGCTGCGGCGAGTTCGGTTCTTGCGTTGGTATTGCAGTGGCGTTGGAACGGTAAACAAATTTCCCTTTGATCAAGGCGTTTTGCCGCTGTCCGATCCGGAAATCGCGACTACCTCTATGTGCAACTTGAACACTCGGCCAGAGGAGAGCGCGTGATGCGTGGATTGAGCGGAAAAACAGCCATTGTGACCGGTGGCGCCAGCGGGATCGGCAGGGCGATCAGCCAACGATTAGCAGAAGAGGGCTGCAAGGTCGGTATTTTCGATATCAACGGCGACGGTGCGGTGGCAGCGGCTTCGGAAATTGGCGAAAATGCGTTTGGCCAAACCTGTGATATCACGAACTATGCGGCGGTCGATGCGGCAGTGGCGGAGTTCGAAGGTAAGGCCGGTCCATCTGATATTCTGGTCAATTGCGCCGGTTGGGATCAGCTATACAACTTTCTCGATTCGACCCCTGACTTTTGGGACAAGGTCGTGAAGATTAACCTCTACGGTCCGCTGAATATGTGCCATGTGGTAATGAAGGGGATGGTCGAGCGCGGCACTGGCGGCTCGATTGTGAATATTTCCTCGGATGCGGGCCGGGTCGGCTCTTCCGGTGAATCGGTCTATTCCGCTTGCAAGGGTGGCATGATCGCCTTTGGTAAGACGCTTGCGCGTGAATACACGCGCAATAAAATTCGAATTAACACGGTCTGCCCAGGGCCGACCGATACCCCGCTTTTCGCCGCGGTATCCCTTGACCCCGTGGTTGGCGATAAAATCCAGCAAGGCTTGAAGCGTGCCATCCCGATGAAACGCCTCGGAGTGCCGGAAGACTACGCGGGCATGGTCGCTTTTCTGGCGAGCGAAGACGCAGGCTATATAACCGGTCAGACGATCAGCGTCTCTGGCGGCCTGACGATGCACGGTTGATTGGGGGATACACAAAGTGACTTACGAAGATCTCATTTACGAAGAACGCGATCATACCGCGTATATTACCTTCAATCGACCGGAGCGTATGAACGCGTTTCGGATGGAGACATATTTCGAGGTTCTGGATGCGCTACAGAAAGCCGGATGGGACCCGGACATCGGCTCCATCGTCCTGACCGGGGCAGGGGGCAAGGCTTTCGGCACTGGCGGTGATCAGGTCGGCAATAAGAAGTCCGAGCGTAACAAACGCGGGATCATTGGAGTTCCGGTTGAGGAGATGCACGCCTGTCTGCGGGAGATTCCAAAGCCGATCATTGCCAAGGTTCGCGGTTTTGCCATCGGTGGTGGCAATGTGTTGTGTACGCTTTGTGACCTGACGATAGCATCGGAGAACGCCATATTCGGGCAAGTGGGCCCGAAAGTCGGCTCGGTCGATCCGGGATTTGGAACCGCCTATCTGGCCCACGTTGTTGGCGAAAAGAAAGCCCGTGAGATGTGGTACCTCTGTCGCCGGTATTCGGCTCAAGAGGCGCTCGAGATGGGGCTGGTGAATGCGGTCTACGCGAATGACGAACTTGACGCCAAAGTCGATGAGTGGTGCGCGGAGATCAATACAAAGAGCCCAACGGCGATTGCCATCGCGAAACGCAGTTTCAACGCCGATACAGAGAACATCCGGGGAATCAGCATGCTCGGGTTCCAGGCGTTGAAGCAATATTATGCGACGGATGAGTCGAAGGAAGGCGGGAATGCGTTCCGTGATAAGCGCACGCCCGAGTTCCGCAAATACGTCCCACGCGGCCGCGGTTAGTTCAATAAGCCGAAGTGAAACGAACTCAATACGCGTCGGATTTTCAAAAATCGAGATCCTATGCGCCCGCCGTCGTAACCGAAGGCGGGCGCACGGTGTGGCTCGCCGGTCTTCTGGCGGCGGAAGACGAGGGGGGGCGATCGCTCGCCGGTGATTTCGGCGGGCAGGTGCGCTGCATCTTCCGCAAGATGGCGGTACAGATGACGGAAGTCGGGGGGACAATCAACGATGTAGTCACGATGACTGCCTTCATCACCGACGTTCGCTACAATGGCGAATTCGTTGAATTGCGAAAGGAATTCTTCCAAGAAAACAGTTATCCCGCGTCCACCTTGGTGACGGTGAAGGCTCTGAACCGTCCGGAAGCACTGGTTGAAATTACCGCTACGGCGGTGATCCCATAGTCATTTCGGCCGGCGAATGCGCGGGTTATCGTCGCCTGTCGCCTCGGCCATATGCTTGAGGATACGTTTTAAGGGCTGTACCGCCACAGCCATGTCCGTGGCGTTTGCATGGATGAACGCGGCGGGTTCAATCCAAATTCCACAATGGCCGTTCCAATAGACAACGTCACCGCGCCTTAAATCTGAGAGATCGTGCTCACAGATAGCCTCCCGTCCGATGGCACGCCCCTGCA
>CAXAGK010000546.1:0-2699 GCA_963968305.1 uncultured Rickettsiales bacterium
ACCCTTAAGTTCTTTTGACAGCGCTACCGTGTCGTCCAAATCCCACATCCCACCTTCGCCGTCCACCGAGGAAACTCGGAAGAACAGGGGTTTGTCCCGGGGCCAAGCATCTCGCACGACTTCCGCCACCTCCAATGCGAAGCGCATGCGGCCTGCCCGGTCGCCGCCATAGGCGTCGTTGCGGTGATTGCTCACCGGCGACAGGAACTGATGGATGAGATATCCATGAGCGCCGTGTATCTCGAGAATATCATAGCCCGCGTCCATGCTGCGGCGAGTTGCTTCCCGCCACGCGTCGAGCACGATTTTGATATCGCCTGCATCCATTGCCTTCGGCGTAAACCGGCGGGGCAATTGGTCGAGCGCGCTTGGCGCCAAGCCTTGCCATGGTGCCCAACCATCCTTTGCGTCGTCGTCGGTCAGCGGACGCCAATCCTCGGTCGCCGTATGACAGGATGCTTTGCGGCCCGCATGGCCAATTTGGATGGCTGGAACCGCACCCTGTTCCTTGATGAAATCGGTGATCCGACGGTACATCGGGATGTGCTTGTCGTCCCAGATGCCAGCGCATTTGTAAGTCTTTCGACCACGCGCTTCGACCCCCGTCTCCTCACCGAAAATGATCCCGGCACCGCCGACGGCAAGACGCCCTAAATGCATCATTTGCCAATCGCCGGGGCCGCCGTCGTCCGAATTGTACTGGCACATCGGTGAGACGACGATCCGGTTTTTCGATGTCACACCCCGTATCGTGATCGGCGTGAACAGCAGCGGTTGGGTTTTCTCTTGGGACATCGATACGTGTCGGTTAGGTGAATTGTTGCGCGGAAATCGCCGGGTGGTAAATCGGCTGAATTACATTCCCAGCCGGGTCCTTGATGTGGAAGCTGCGCGCGCCATCGGCATGATCGTGCGGCTGGTCCAACACCGGAACGTCGATCGATTTGAAATAATCGCACCAGGCATCGAGCGTTTCCTTGCTCTCGACGATGAACCCGTAGTGGTCCAAGAGACCACCTTTCTCCGGTTTTGATTTAGCTCGCGCTAGAGACAGGTTGTCATTACCGCATGTGAGATAGACGAGATTTTCGTTGGCGCGATACAGCAGCTCCATACCCATGACGTCGGTGTAGAACTTCTCGCATTCCTCCAGATTATCGACCATGAAGGCGATATGTCGGATGCCGCGAAAGGCGGATGGGCGTTCAGTCATTGGCCGCTTCCCTAATTGGTTTCGTTTGAAACGAGTTTATAGAGACGTTGGGCGATTTGGTTAAGTTTGAAGGGTGTGCTGGCAAGCCGTCGCTGAATAGCGAGTAATTCGACGTCGAAGAGGAGGGTTTCATTCGGCCGAATGGCCCCCTTGCCACGTTTGCCATACGCAAGATGCTGCGGAATGACGAGTTGCCATTTTTCACCGACCCGCATCAATGGCAGTGTTTCCTGCCATCCATTGATCACTGCGTTCACCGGAAACGCAGCCGGTTTGCCGCGCTTGTAGGAGCTGTCGAATACGGTTCCGTTTATCAGCGATCCTTGATAATGCGCGGCAAACCGGCTGAGTTTTTCCGGTGCGACATTGGTTTGTGTGCTAATCTTTGCGATCTCGACGGCGCTGACGAGCGGATTATGCGCCCGTGACGAATTGTGGCGCGATTAGCTGCACGTCGTCAGATAGAACCTTGCGACTGCTTCTGACGCTCGCGGAACTCATCCTTGCCGATATTGGCGGCACGCTCGACCGCTGGGCGACCGCCGACTCGTTTGAACCAGGCGCGAAGATTGGCGAATTCCTTTAGATCGATCCCATACGCCTTGTAGCCGCGAATCCAAGGCCAACACGCCATATCGGCGATGGAGAAATCGCCGGCCAAGAAATCCCGATCTGAGAGCCGTCCGTCCATGACCCCGTAGAGACGTATGACTTCGTTCGTATAGCGTTCGACGGCATAGTCGATCTTGTCGGCTTTGTAATTGCGGAAATGCGCCGCCTGTCCCGCCATCGGGCCAAGACCGCCCATTTGCCAGAATAGCCACTGCTCGATGTCGGTTCGCGCGCGTTGTTCCGCCGGATAGAATTGGCCGGTTTTGTTGCCGAGATATTGTAGGATCGCTCCAGATTCGAATATCGAAATTGGCTCGCCGCCAGGGCCGTCGGGATCAACGATGGCGGGCATACGCCCGTTCGGAGAAATCTTCAGGAAATCCGGCTCGAACTGCTCCTTTTGCGAAAGATCGACATAGGAGATGTTGTAGGGAAGACCGCATTCCTCGAGCATCAAGGTGATCTTCCAACCATTGGGAGTTGGCCAGAAATAGAGATCGATGGGCGCCATGACGGTTATGTCCTTCTGCAATGTCTTCACAATAGATAGGGGCGTAGGGCGGGTTCTTCCAATTCGTCGTTGCCCATCTTGGAGAAGGTTCGCTGCGAAGGCGCGATAATATCGCTATATCCGAGTCTCGGTCTAAATTCGTATTGAAGATTGTTTGAGACCATGCGCGTGTCGATTGGCCCGCTTGTTCGCCCTGACACCCGGGGCTACGATCTTACTGTTTCACGATGGAGGGTCTGATGACCGAGCCGCTGAATTTGCTCGACCCCAAACATTACGAAGCTGTGCGTAGACCCGCTGCAGAGGCCACACCGTTGCCCAATTGGTGTTACACATCGGCGGGCTGGTACGCGCTCGAGGTGG
>CAXAGK010000547.1:0-2697 GCA_963968305.1 uncultured Rickettsiales bacterium
AGGGCACCTGGGTCTACCTCTGCCATGATTCGCAAGTGAAGCAGCCGTTCGACTTCTATTGCACGAAGATCGGCCGCCGTTCAGTCATTGTCTCCCGTGCCGAGGATGGAAAGCTGCATGGTTTCTTCAACACCTGCCGCCACCGGGGCTCCACGCTTTGCCAGACGGAAACGGGCAACGCCAAGTACCACGTCTGCAATTATCACGGCTGGGCCTATGACGCGTCCGGCAAGAACATCAACATTAAGGATAAGGCCGAAGGGTGTTATACCGAAGCCTTTGACGAGCAGAACCACGACTTGATCCCCCTGCCGCGCTTCGACAGCTATCGCGGCATGATCTTCGCCAGCATCAACCCGGACGTCCCGTCCTTGGGCGAGCATCTGGGCGAAGCGAAAATTCTGATCGATTTGGTTGCCGACCAAAGCCCCGAAGGCATGGAAGTGGTACCCGGGCGGTCCGACTATACCTATAATGCCAATTGGAAGATGCAGATGGATAACGGCATGGATCCGTATCATCTGACCTCGACCCACACGACCTTCATGAAGGTCGTACAGCGCCGCCAAGAGGGCGAGAGCGATAACGATCAAGTCGAATCCCCCGACTTCCGCGATCGCTTCGCCATGGCCGCCGGCATGTACACCTTCAAGAACGGTCACAGCATGATCTGGAACGAACATCCGAAGCCGGAGAGCATGCCGTTCTGGGGCATGATCGAGGCGGTGCGCGAGAAGGTTGGCGACATTCGGGCGAAATGGATGACGCGTTCGCGCAACATTACGATTTTCCCTAACCTGCAATTCAACGATTCGACATCGTTGGTCATGCGCACCTACATCCCACATGGGCCAAAATTGACGGAGATGAAGGTGTACAGTTTCGCGCCGATCAACGAGCCGGACGATCTGCGGGCGAAACGTGTGCGTCAGCACGAGGATTTCTTTAATTCCAGCGGCATGGCGACGCCGGATGACACGATTTGTTATGCGGATTGCCATGAAGGATATCTGTCCTTCCCGGGCGAATACCTGCAAAGCTTCGAGCGCGGTATGGCGACCATGATCCATGGCCCGGACGAAGAGGCGAAAGAATTAGGCATGGTGCCGGAGACTAGCCTCTACGGAAATTTCATGGATCAAGGAGAGACCTCCTATCATGGCCCCTACCGGGAATGGTCGCGCCTGATGCGCGCCGGACACAACCGCGACCAAACACTCGCCGCCGCCGAATAGGGGATACCCATGTCTGAGAGAGATTTGCTCGCCGAGGGCACGGACGTCCTATCGCGTGAAGCCCTGTATATCGATATGCGGCGCTGGGAAGAATGGATCGACCTCTATCACGAGGACGCCGTCTTCTGGGCTCCCGCTTGGCGCAACGATGAAGAGTTGACGGACAACGTCAAACGCGAGATTTCGCTGTTCTATTTCGAGACCCGCGCCGGGATTGAAGATCGCGTCTGGCGCATCAACACCAAACAAGCCCCAGCCCTCTTCCCGTTGGCGCGCACGACCCACGTCATCGCCAACTCGGTCTTCGAGGCTCCACCGAGCGATACGGAAATGACACTGCATTCGGCGTGGACCTGTCACACATATTCATTACGCGACCGCTCGCAACACGCCTTCTTCGGGCGCTACGAACACGATCTGAAAAAATTCGATGGCAAATGGAAGATCACCCGTAAAAAGGTGATCCTGATGAACGACTACATTCCGTCCGTAATCGACGTTTTCTGCGTGTAACAGCGTTCTCTATTGAGAGGCGACGAACACGCGGTTTGACCTAAAACGGCCGATCCCCCTGCAAAGTCACTCGTTGCATAATGCGGCGCGCTTCGGGGAAATCGTTGACCGCGTAGTGCATGGTACAACGGTTATCCCACATTGCGATCGATCCCGGTCGCCATTTGAAGCGGCAGGTAAAGTCCGGACGCACCGCATGTTTTGACAATTGATCGAGCACCGGTTGGGATTCCGCCTTGGTCATGCCTTCGATGGGGCTGAAATGGGTGGTGCTGAGATAGAGCGCCTTGCGGCCTGTCTCCGGATGAGTGCGAACGATCGGATGCAGCACTTCTTTTTCTTCCGGTGCTTGCGCCACCGTCATGTCTTTCGCGACGCCAGTTTTAAATCGCGTCGCATCCTTGCCATATGTATTGGCGTTGGTGAAGACGATGCGCAGATCGGCCAGCATCCGCTTCATGCCGTCTGAGAGCGCGTCATAGGCGGCATAGAGGCTGGTGAACATGGTATCGCCGCCCGAATCCGGGACGTCTATGCCATAGAGAATGGTGCCGAGTGCAGGTTCTTCCTCATAGGCCAGGTCGGAATGCCAGGCGTTGCCAAAATGGTGGACGTCGGTCGGCTCCTTCATGATGCGGAAGACATCGGGATAATCGTCCATTCCCTTCACATAGCTGTGCCGGTTGAGGGGGCCGAAGAGCCGGCCAAAGACCATCTGTGTCTCTGGAGTCAGATCCTGATCGCGGAAAAAGATAACGCTGTGGTCCAGGAAAGCCTGATGAATTTCCGCATAAGTCTCCTGATCGACATCGGTAATGTCGACGCCAAATATCTCCGCCCCGAGCGCACCCGCCAACGGGGCTACCGTGATTCGAGTGTAATCCTGCACCGTTTGTATTTCCGCCGACATGACTGTCTCGCTCCTTTATAGATCCGCGTAGCGCTCGAT
>CAXAGK010000548.1:0-2695 GCA_963968305.1 uncultured Rickettsiales bacterium
TTGCCTTGATCGCACTGCCCTCGGCGATGGTCGAGGACGCCGTCACCGCCTGCGCCGATAAGGGAGTGAAGGCGACCGTCATCTTCAGCTCTGGCTATGCGGAGACGGGCGAGGAAGGCGAGGCGGCGCAGGAGCGTTTGCTAGAGATCGCCCGCGCCTCTGGGATGCGCATCATGGGGCCGAATTGCATGGGGCTCGCTGGGTTCGACGCCCGAATGATCATGACATTCGGCTTCTCCATGGAAACGATGCCGCCGGAACTCGGTCCCATCGGTATCATCAGCCAAAGCGGCGCTTATGGTGCAGTCGCGTATTACGAGTCCCGGGACCGTCAGCTTGGCGTGAGTCTGTGGGCGACGACCGGCAATGAAAGCGATATCGGCCTTTCCGAAATTTTGATGTACTACGCTGCGGATGACGCCATTAAGGTCATCCTGCTCTATATGGAGGGGTGTAAGGACGGGCCCGGCTTCATGGCAGGTTTGGAGGCAGCGCGTGCGGCGGGAAAGCCTGTCATCGTGACCAAGGTTGGTGCGTCGGATATCGGCGCCGAAGCAGCGCTTTCGCATACCGCGTCAATCACCGGGTCGGATGTCGTCTTCGATACGGTGGTCGCGAAATACGGGGCACACCGCACCTACTCCTTGGACGAGTTCTACGACCTTGGCTATGCCTGCAGCACGACGCGGAGGTTCCCGAACGGCAATCGTGTCGGGCTCCTAACCATCTCCGGCGGCGTCGGCGTGTTAATGTCTGATGTGGCCAGTCGTCTCGGTCTTGAAGTCCCGAAATTGACTGAGGCGGCACAGGCACGTATCCGTGAGATCATACCCTATGCAGGAACTCGGAATCCCGTCGACATTACCGGGCAGACGCTCAACGACCCTTCGCTCCTTGCAAAATGCCTCGATGTTCTGATCGAAGAGGATATTTGCGACATCGTCGTCATCTATATGGCAATGTCGACGCAGTCGCCGGCCTTGGCGGATATTTTCATGCAAGTGTTCCGCGACATTCGCGCGAAGCATCCGGACGTGCCAATCGTGGCGGGCGTCTATGCGGAAGGCGAACGCCGCCGCGAATTGGAAGAACTCGGCTATATCGTTGTACGGGAGCCGACGCGGGCGGTGAACGTCGCGGCATCCCTGTTGCGCTTCGGGCGCCACTTTGCCGCCACGGCACCGGAAGCTCCACCACCATTGGCAAAGCCGGTCGTCATCCCGACCCGAACATTGAACGAAGTGACGGCGAAACAGCTGTTGTCAGAAGCTGGTATTCCGACAGTCTCGGAAACCCTGGCAATATCTCCGGTGGAGGCGGTTGCCGCGGTGACGGCGATCGGCGGTCCAGCGGCACTCAAACTGGTTTCGCCCGATATCCTCCACAAATCCGAAATCGGTGGCGTCATGCTCAATGTCGATGCTGCCGACGCCTCCTCGGCCTACGACACACTCGTGGAACGCGGACGACGGCATAAGTCAGATGCGACGATCGAAGGAGTCGTCGTCGCGCCCATGATCTTGGCCGGTATCGAGACAATCCTTGGCGTAAAA
Organism: uncultured Rickettsiales bacterium; assembly: GCA_963968305.1. Taxonomy (GTDB): domain Bacteria; phylum Pseudomonadota; class Alphaproteobacteria; order UBA8366; family UBA8366; genus UBA6544. The sequence goes on from CAXAGK010000548.1 coordinate 1,554, forward strand.
CGCGACCCGGTCTTTGGTCCGGTCGTCGTGTTCGGGTTGGGCGGCGTATTCGTCGAAGTACTGCAGGACGTCACGCGCCGCCTCGCGCCTTTCGGCGTGACTGAAGCGCATGAGATGATCCGTGAAGTGAAAGGCTATCCGCTGCTTGAAGGTGTGCGCGGTGGCGAAGTCGGAGATATCCAGGCCCTTGCGGAAGCCCTCTCTCGTCTATCGGTCTTGGCACATGAAAACCAGGATCGAATCGACAGCATTGATATCAATCCCTTCCTCGTCTTGCCCGCGGGTAAGGGTGCGTTGGCGGTCGACGCGTTGATCGTTCCCCGCTAGGAACGCTATTTATTCTCTGACGACCAGTAAGGAACAATCCGCGTGGCGCACGATGCGGGCGGAGTTGGGGCCGAGAAAGAAATCCTGCGCCTTTGGTCTGTGAAAGCCGAGAACGATAAGATCACATTTGATCTTTTTGCTCAGGTTCAAGATTTCCTCATAGGCTGTCCCGCAGGCGATGGTGTGCTGCACCTTAATGCCGTCGGGAATGTGCTCCTTGGTGAAGGCGTGAAGCTTCTCCTTGCATTCCGCCAGTGCCTTTTCTTCGTGATCTTTCGGAAAATACGCCGCCACTATGCTCATGCCGAAATCGGGGACGACGGTGACAACGTGGAGTGTCGAGCCAAAAGCCTTCGCGTATTCGATTACGGTCGGGACTGATTTCTTCCAGCTCTCATCATGGGCGAGGTCGACGGCCAGCAAGATGTCTTTGTACATTTCGTACGCTCCTGCTCTTGAGGGTTAAGCAGCCACGGCAACGCGCTCGCGGCGACGCTGTAGCAGTGCAATGAGTACCAACAGAATCAATGCGGGAATATACATGAGCTGCTTGGTCGGTTGGCTTGCGGGGACCAGGACCTTCTCGATGACTTGGTCGAAATCGAGCCCCGCTTTTTGCGCGATGCTGTCGAAGACCGCATTGACGATGCCGACTTTGTCGCCGTTGATTAGTAACTCTAGTCCCAGAACTTCGAGACGCATTTTCCCGTCACCGGCCTCGCCTATTGGCAGGAGTGCGGAGAAGACTTTCTTATCTCCAACATCGTCCTGACCTTCGACGATGAGGCGCATTTCGGTGCTTTCGTCGGGTTTTT
>CAXAGK010000549.1:0-2686 GCA_963968305.1 uncultured Rickettsiales bacterium
GAGCAATAATTCTCGCGGCTCGAACGGTTTAGCGAGGTAATCGTCGACACCTGCTTCCAATCCATCAATCCGGGCGTCGACCTCGCCCATCGCGGTGAGCATGAGGATAGGAACGCTATCGGAGGTGCGTAGGGATTTTGCGAAATCGAGGCCGCTTTCCCCCGGCATCATGCGGTCGAGGACGAGGAGATCGAACCACAAGCCCGACATGCGTTGGCGGGCTTCCCTAGCTTCCGCTGCCACGGTGACGCGGAATCCATTGTCACTGAGGTATTTACGCAGCAGATCACTCAGGCGCCTATCATCGTCGATGACCAGGATATGCGGCGTGTCGTCCGTCATCATCCGCCCGTCGGCTCCTTCTTTCTGTTCTCTTCGTCCGCGCGCCGTTCTATTCGAAGCGGCGGCGATCATCATCGCTTGACATGATACCGAGCAGCACTTTGCGAAACCCATCAACCGACGAGATTCCGGCCGCCGCATAGGCTCCAGCAATCCTTTGGCGTTGGTTTTCTGTCAAGCGTTCTTCCAGCATTTTCCCCTTTTCGGTCAGACTCAACAACCGTTGTCGTCGATCGCGGGTTCCTTGCGTCTGCTCGATAAAGCCCTCACGGATGAGTTGGCTGAGGACACGGTTCAAGCTTTGTTTGGTGATTTTCAGAATGTCGAGAAGGGCCGATACGGTCAGGCCCGTGTTACGGCCGACGAAATAGATGGCGCGGTGGTGGGCGCGGCCGAAGCCGTACTCCATCAAGATTTCGTCTGGACCCGAGGTGAAATCCCGATAGGCGAAGAACAGCATTTCAATGGCTTGGCGCAGAGATTCTTCGCTGAGCGCATCGGGATTGCGCGGGTGGCCCGATTTATTCCTGGAATATACGTCAGTCATATTGACATATATGCCTTGAAATGCTACATCGCGCAACCTTGATCGACATTAAGTGTCGTAATGAGTGAGCGATAGACAATATCGCGAATGAAACTATCAGCGCCACGACATTATATTATCGCGGCACAGTGCAGGAGCGAGTGAGATGGATGATGAAGCCTTCGACGACCGTCCAGGAGTGATTTGGTTCGACGGGAAAATGGTGCCGTGGAAAGAGGCAAACGTGCATGTCTTGAGCCATGCCATGCACTATGCGTCGGCTGTCTTCGAGGGTGAGCGCTGTTATGGTGGTGAGATTTTCGAACTCCGCCAACACACGGAACGGTTTTTCGAAAGCGCCCGGATCATGGATTTCGAGATTCCATATACCCCGGACGAAATTGATGCCGCCTGCGAGGGGTTGGTCAAAGAAAACGGTATCACGGACGGTTATTTGCGTCCGATTGCTTGGCGAGGCGCCGGCATGATGGGTGTGTCGGCGCAGAAGGCCGGGGTTCACGTCGCGGTGGCCGCATGGGATTGGCCCGCCTATTTCTCGCCGGAAGCCCGGATGCAGGGTATCCGTATGAAATGGGCGAAGTGGCGCCGTCCCGATCCGGCGACGATCCCTTGTAAGACTAAGGCGGCGGGGCTCTATATGATCTGTACGCTCTCGAAGCACGACGCGGAAGCAGAAGGTTTTGCCGATGCGTTGATGTTGGATTACCGCGGTTATATCGCGGAAGCGACTGGCGCTAATATTTTCATGCTGATGCCTGACGGCAAACTGCACACCCCGGATCCGGATTGTTTCCTCGACGGAATTACCAAAAGAACCGTCATGAAACTGGCAAAAGAGCGCGGTATTAAAGTCATCGAACGGCATATCAAGCCGGAAGAGCTCTCGCAGGCGAAGGAGGTGTTCCTTACGGGGACGGCGGTCGAAGTGACGCCGGTGTCCGAAATTGGTGATCATAAATTCACGCCGGGCGAGACCACCCGGCAGTTGATGAACGATTACGACACATTGGTGATGCGTCAGGATAAGCGGACCGCTCTCGTTAGCACGAGCGCCGCGTAACCCTTCGGCGGAAATGCGCCCCTCTCTGCGAGGGTGGGCTTTTTCGTCATGGAGACAGATATGGCCGGCGACCGGCAGCGCATCCTGCATTTGACCGACCTGCATATGCGACAGGCCCTTGCGGGAACCGCCACTCAGACGCAGCGGCTATCCCGAGATATTCCGACATTGTTGGAACGCCTTGGCGGCCGGCTGTCCGAGTGGACGCCCGACGTCATTGTTATGACCGGCGACTTGCTGGACGTACCGGATGAGGTCGTCGACGAAAGCCTGTATGAAAGCGCGCCGGACGCTTATGCCGAAGCGGTCGTGCAAGCGACGCTCGATTACCGTTGGATGCACGATTGGTTGGAGAGCACGGCGTTGGATTGGGTCGTCATTCCCGGTAACCACGATCATCGAGCGGCCTTTATCGATGTCTTCTCCACCACCTCTCCGGATACGGTGCGAGGAGGCTGGCGTTTTATCGGCTTTGACGACGCCCTCGACGAGCGTCGCACGCCCGTTCGGCCAAATGATGAACAGCGGCGATTTGATGCGGCCCTTGGCGGCGAAGATGATGGGACACCGCAAATACATCTTCAGCATTATATCCTGCGACCGAGGCTTTATCGGCGAACGGCCTATAGCTATCAAGGCGATGCGGAGATAGCGGCGCGGGTGGACCGGAACACTAAGGTTCGTGCCGTTCTCTCTGGGCACTACCATCCGGGCGCTTATACGCGCAGCGCGAACGA
>CAXAGK010000550.1:0-2686 GCA_963968305.1 uncultured Rickettsiales bacterium
GCAGCAGGACGCTTGGAAGCCTTGGGGCATCAGACGCGTCTTTCGATCTACCGGCTCCTGGTGAAGGCGGGGGATGACGGGCTTATTGTGGGCGATATTCAAAAGGCCCTTGATGTGCCCGCGTCGACGCTCTCGCACCATCTTGCGAAATTGGCCCGCGTTGGGCTGGTGTCGCAAGGACGGCGCGGGCGGGAGATTTACTGCAGTGTGGATTATGACGAGATGCGGGCGTTGATCGGCTTTTTGACCGAGGAATGCTGCACTGGTGTCACCCTCGAACAAGACGCGCAAGACGCGGCGTAGAGCATACGGAGAACGGCTATGTCCGACATTTCACTTCACTTAAAGAATGCCGCTGGGTTCGGGCGCCGGATTGAACGAGCTTGGCTTGCGGTCGTGGCGATCTTCCTTGGTCTTGTCGTCTTCGTGCCCGAGCAAGGGCAAGCGAGCCTGAGCTTCGTTGGCGAAGCGCTGACCGGCATGGTGCCGTTCCTGGCACTCGCCATCGGCATCGCGGCATATGCGCGCGCCAGTGGTGCGGACAATCTAATCGCCAAGGCGTTCCAAGGCCGATTGTCGACGATGATCGTGGTCGCGGCACTGTTCGGCGGCATGTCCCCGTTTTGCTCTTGCGGCGTGATCCCGCTGATCGCCGCCTTGTTGGCCATGGGCGTTCCGGTTCCCGCCGTCATGGCGTTCTGGCTTGCGTCGCCCTTGATGGACCCGACGATGTTCGTCCTCACCATGGGCACGCTCAGTCTCGATTTTGCCATCGCCAAGACCATGGCGGCGGTCGGCTTCGGCATGATGGGTGGATTTAGCACGGCGGCGCTGATGGCGCGGGGCGCGTTCGCAAACCCCTTGCGTGACGATGTCACCGGGTGCGGCGGTTGCGGTGCACCGACAATCGACCCGCAAGCCAAAGTCGCTTGGAAGTTCTGGGAAGAAGAGGATCGGCGACAAAAATTCTTCAAGGAATCGGGCTTTACCTCGCTCTTCCTCTTGAAATGGCTGACCCTCGCTTTCCTGCTGGAAAGCTTGATGATCGCCTATATTTCCGCCGATCAAATCGCCAGTGTGCTGGGCCAGGGCAATGACTGGGCCATCCCCTTGGCGACATTGGTTGGTGTGCCGGCCTATCTGAACGGCTACGCGGCCTTGCCGCTGGTGGCTGGGCTAATTGAGCTCGGCACCGCGCCGGGTGCGGGAATGGCGTTCCTGGTCGCGGGTGGTGTTACCAGTATTCCGGCGGCCATCGCTGTATATGCGTTGGTGAAGAAGCCACTCTTCCTCTGGTATATCGGCCTTTCGCTCGCGGGCGGACTACTGGCCGGGTTCCTCTTTCAACTCTACGTCGGTTGATGGTGGACAGGCCCGGACCGCCCAATACCGCCGAACCTGCTAAGGGTCATGTCTAACGCCTACAACAATGGGTCTTGGCGAATCGTCACTCGATTTCCATATTAGCCTCATGACTACATACAAGCATACCTCGGTCACCCCACTGACGCCCGCCGTCGGCGCGGAGATCGGCCAAGTTAATATCGCGGACGGCGTTGATGACGAGACGATCCGCGAAGTTCATACCGCCCTGATGGATCACGGTGTCGTCTTCTTTCGCGACCAGGACCTGACGGCCACTCAGCAGCGTGACTTCGCGGGCCGCTTCGGGCGTCTGCGCAAGGCCAAACGCTCCGCCTTTCTGGTTGAGGAGGGCGTGCCGGAAATGCACGTGTTGATCAATGACGAGGACCGGCCGCCCAACGTCAACCATTTCCATTCCGATGGAATCTTTCGAGCGAAGCCGGAATTCGCCTCGATCCTGCGCTCGGTTGAATGCCCGCAAGCGGGCGGCGACACCATCTTCGTTGGCATGCGAGCGGCCTATGAGGCCTTGTCGGCGGACATGAAAACTTATCTTGCGGACAAGGATGCCGTGAACGATTTCATGAAACTGCATGGCAGCCCGAAAAAGGCGCGGAGTTGGGAAGGTGATAATTTCGAGCGCATGGATGCGTCCCGTCGCGCCAATCCTCCGGTCGCTCACCCCATAGTGAAAACCCATCCGGTGACGGGCCGCAAGAGCCTCTACATTTCGGAAAGTTTTACCGCGAGTGTGCTCGGACTCGGTGACGAAGAAAGCCGGGGGCTGCTCGAACTGTTGAACCGCCATTGCGCGCGTCCGGAATTCCAATGCCGCTTCCATTGGCGGCCGAATTCCATGGCGCTGTGGGATAACCGCGCGACCATGCACTACGCCGTCGCGGATTATTGGCCGGAACGCCGATTGATGAACCGTGTGACAATTGAGACTGACGAGGTCGGCGCGGAGAAAACGGTGGCGGCGGAATAGCGAGGTCGCCCCTCAACACGCTCCCAAACAATTTGTGGCCGTGCGTCTGTCTTGCGACCCCTGAATTAATCGGTCGACTCTCCCGACTCTGTCATTCCGGGGCGCCTCGTGAACCTAGAATGAGGACTGTGGTACGTGCTCACTTATCAGCGGGACCGTCTAACGGAACAGACGGTCGCCGAGCTTCTTCTCCATACCTGCGTATAGCCCGGCAACCTGCTCGGCGTAGCCGTTATAGGGTAGTGTTATCACGCGTTTGCCGCCGCCACCGAGGATACGCTCGCTCGCTTGGGTCCACCGGGGATGGTCGACCTTCGGGTTCACATTGGCCCA
>CAXAGK010000551.1:0-2685 GCA_963968305.1 uncultured Rickettsiales bacterium
GGCAGGTTCCGCCCGCGGAATTCATCGCTGTTGCCGAACGCACGAACCTCATTGTGCCGCTCGGCAATTGGATTCTTCATGAGGCGTGCGCACAGGCGCGGAAATGGCTTGATCAAGGGCTTCTACCGGATGTTATGGCGATCAATTTGTCGCCGCTACAATTCAAGGACCAGGAGCTTGTGGCCAATGTGCGCAGTGCGCTTGGCGAGAGTGGCGTGCCGGCGGAACGCATCGAATTGGAGATCACTGAAAACGTCGTGATGGAATCCATGGGTGGATATCACGCGACCCTGGCTCGGTTGCGCTCGGATGGCATTCGCTTCGCCATCGATGATTTTGGAACCGGGTATTCGTCGCTGAAGTACTTGCGCAGCTTTCCTGCTCACAAACTGAAAATCGCCCAAGAGTTCGTCTCCGGTGTGCCTGAAGACCGGAACGATACGGCGATTGTGCGTGCGACCATCGACCTCGCCAAGGATATGGAAATGACGGTGATTGCAGAAGGGGCGGAAACGGCAGCCCAAGTGGAATTCCTGCGGGCGTTGCGCTGTGATCAGGTCCAGGGTTTTTACTTCAGCCGCCCGCTGACGCCGGAGGATGCGACCGATTTCCTAAAGGCGAATACATGACCACGTTTGGCGACTTGCCCGAAGATCAGGCATCTGGCCGGGTCGCGGAAATCTACGAAGAAATCCGCACATATGGCGCGGTGCCCTATGTTTCGTCGCTACAGCGCCAATTGGCAACGGTGCCCGGTTGTCTCGAATGGCTGTGGGAGGCGGTTCGTCCTGCCTTTATCAACGGCAGCGTGCCGGAAGCCGCTTGGGACGCGGTGCGAGGCTTGGATTTGCCGGCCCTGACATCGGTTCCGCGTCCGGCCCTTCGCGCGATGGGTGTCGACGATGACGGGGAAGTGGTATTGCAGGGCATCTACGAAACATTTTTGCGGGCGAGCCCGGTCAACATGGTGACGGCATCTTTGATGGGGCATTTGTTGGCGGCGGATGCGACCGGTTCAGGTGCCGCGGATGCGGGCGCGCCGTCTTGGCAGCCGCCCGCGCCGCCGCCGCCGTTACCGGGGTTTCCCTCCGATACTGAACTTGGGAAAGAGGGAATAGCGCTGCTGAACCTTTTCACCGTCGATATGGGCGGCTCTACCTTCGTGCCGGGTCTATATCGCTTGCTCGCCCATTGGCCCGGATATCTGGCCCATGTCGCGGTCGATATCCTCCCCTTGTTCCAAAGGTCGGATATTCTGGTGACCTGCCACGATATCGTGCAGAGAATCGACGCCGTGGTGCCGCCGCTCAGTCGTGGCCTGACGGCGCCGCCGAAGCCGTTCGATGCTGCTACGGCTGACGCGTTGCGGGGCTCGCTCGGTGTCTATCGAGGGACGACCAGTCCGCAGATGGTCGTCTTCAGCACGCTCTTGCGGGATGCGTTGCCGGGCCGTTAGTGCTGCTTCCGTTGGTGTCGGAAATCTGGCAAGATGAGCCCATGAAAGTGCAAATCCACTACTGCCAGCCTTGAGGCTACAAGGACCGCGCCCTCCGTGCGAAGGTGCTGCTTGAAGCCAAAGGTCACAGCGAATTCGAACTCATTCCCGGTCGCCCGGGCCAATTCGACATTGCCTTCGACGGCAAGCTCGTATTCTCCCGCCATGATGTGGGACGCTTTCCCACCGACGATGAAGTCGCCGGGCTCGCCTCGTAGACCGTCGCGCTAGATCGAGAAACCGCCGACCTTCGTCTCCAAGTACTCGACGATACCTTCGCGGCTGCCTTCGCGGCCGAGGCCGCTGTCCTTCATGCCGCCGAACGGGGCGGCAGCGGAGGCCGGGTTGATGTCGTTGATCCCGATAATGCCGAAGTTCAACCCTTCGAACATCCGCATCGCCCGTGCGATATCCCGCGTATAGACGTAAGCGGCGAGTCCGTAATGTGTGTCATTCGCCAAGGCCAACGCCTCACGTTCGTCCGCGAAGGGGATGATCGGAGCGACCGGTCCAAAGGTTTCTTCTCGGTAAATCCGCATCTCCGGTGTGACACCGTTCAACACTGTCGGCGCAAAGAAATGTCCCTTGCTGAGATCGCCGGTCGTGAGGCGTTCCCCGCCGCAGACGACTTCCGCACCCTGTGCTTTCGCGTCTTCGACTTGGGTTTCGACCTTGGCGACCGCTGCTTCATTGACCAGGGGTCCGATGGTGACGCCTTCTTCGAAGCCGTTGCCCGCCTTCATCTTCGAGACGCGCTCCTGCAGTGTGCCCACGAAATCGTCGACTAGCTTTTCCGCGACATACATGCGGTTCGGGCTGATGCAGGCTTGTCCCGTGTTCAGGAATTTCACGAGTTGCGCACCTTTGGCCGCATGGACCGGGTTCGCGTCCTCGAACACCATGAAGGGCGCGTGGCCGCCGAGTTCGCAGGAGACGCGTTTCATGTTGGCGGCGGCTTTCCCGGCGAGCATTTTGCCGACGGCGGTCGAGCCGGTGAAAGTCAGCTTTGCCACTTTAGGATTGCTGACGAATTCTTCGCCGACCGGTCTTGGGTCTTTCGCCGTGACCAAATTGATGACGCCTTTCGGCACACCGGCTTCTTCCAAAATTTTAAAGGTTTCGATGGCGCAAAGCGGTGTCGCTTCCGCCGGCTTCAGAACCACCGTGCAGCCGGCCGCTAAGGCGGGGCC
>CAXAGK010000552.1:0-2684 GCA_963968305.1 uncultured Rickettsiales bacterium
TTGTCGAGTGCCCGGTGGTGCAGACAGCGATTGTCCCACATGACCACGTCGCCGACCCGCCAGCGGTGGGTATAGGGGAAACGCTCCTCGCCAATATGCCGGGTCAGCTCAGCTAGCAACGCCGTACTCTCCGCCCGCTCCATACCTTCAATATGGGAAACATGCACGCCGAGATAGAGCGACTTCTCGCCCGTCTCAGGATGGGTGCGCACCAGAGGATGGGAGACCGGCGGGCGCGCCTGCTTCTGCTCCTCGGTCGCGGGTGAGGTGCCGGAATTAAGTCGGCTCGCGACCCAATCGTGTACCGTCATGAGCCCTTCCAGGCGTGCCTTCATCGCTGGTGACAGGGCCGCATAAGCCATTCGCGCATTCGAGAACTGCGTGTCGCCTCCCTCGGGCGGCACCGCCATGGCGTGCAGGATCGTCACGAAGGACGGCACCGCATGATAGGACTTATCCGTGTGCCAAAAGTAATTAAGCTTGGCGACGTCCATATTGATGACGTTGCCCGCACCGTCCAAGTTGGTCAGCGTATGAACCAGAGGAAAGATAGAGCCGTCGGAGAGTTTCCCAATATGCCCTTCCAGCTCCCGGAACTGTGCGCTAAACGCCGCCTGTGCGTCCTTCGAGAGCGATTGCCCGCGGAAGATGAGGACCGGATAGTCGAGAAGCGCCCAGCGCGTAGCTGCGACCGTCTCCGGCGTGAGTGGCCGCGAGAGATCGAGAGCGCTGATCTCCACTGCCCCAGCCTCTGAGAGGGGCGTTAGGTTATGAGCGTTGCTGAGGACAGAGTGGGTCTGCACGCTCATCACGCTGCCAACCGGCGTCGCTCCCGGCCTTCCCATTTTCGGCGCAATCGTTCACACCGTTCGGCGAAGGCGGCGACCGCTTCCTCGGAATAACCGAGCAGGCGGCCCATGCGGACATGCGCATCGTCGCTGTGCCGTCGAGGGTCGCCCGTGTGCCCGTTGAGGATCGCGTATGCGGCGTCTACCCTCCATGTATCCTCCGGGCGCGCCAACAATACGTGCCGGAAGGGCGGCAGGCCCTCTTCGGATGGCAGGTCGACTTGAAACTCCCGTTTGACCAAAGTGCCGTCGCGCACATGCGGCTCGAAATCCGGATCCGGAATGTTTCCAGTGTCATCGGCAAAGCCGGAAAATAGAGCGAGCGGCTTCTCTCCTGCGAGCATCAAGGCGTTTTCCTGGCCCTCGTGCGGACCGATGAGTTCAGTTTCGTTATTCATGACAGTGCCATGCTCGACAATCTTCGCTAGATTGCAAGTTATAGGTAAATATTAGTCGAGGTAATCCGATGCCCTCCACCACACTCCCCAATCTCTCTATTGACGAAGACCGCCTCTGGTCGACCCTCGACCGATCCGCCGAAATCGGTGTTGGTAAAGCCGGAGGCTTGCGTCGGGTGGCGCTCTCCGACGACGACAAGATTATGCGGGATCAGTTCGTGGAATGGTGCAAGTCTTGCGGCTGCACAGTCTCGGTGGATGCGACTGGAAGCATTTTCGCGCGCCGCGCCGGGCGGGAGGATCATTTACCGCCGGTGCTGGTCGGCTCCCACCTCGACACACAGGCTGCGGGCGGGCGGTTCGACGGTATCCTCGGGGTCCTGGCTGGGCTCGAGATCCTGCGCACACTCGAAGATAACGGCATCACCACGCGGCGACCCATCGAAGTGGTGAACTGGACCAACGAGGAAGGTGCCCGCTTCGCCCCGCCGATGGCGGCATCCTGCGTCTTTGCCGGCATCCAGCCCATCGAATGGCTGCATGACCTCCACGATGACGACGGCATCCGCTTGGGGGACGAGCTGAAACGCATCGGGTATCTCGGCGATGCCCCGGTCGGCGGACGCAAACTCGACAGCTATTTCGAGCTACATATCGAGCAGGACGACATGATGGAGAATGAAGACAAATCCGTCGGCGTAGTGACCGGCGGATATGCATCGCATGCGCTCACCTGCGTCTTCCATGGAGAATGCGCCCATACAGGGCCGACTGAGATGAAGAAACGCCGCAACGCAATGATTGGCGCCTCTTATTTCCTCGCCGCGGTCAACGATATCGGCTGGGAGTACGAGCCCGTCGGCCGGGCCTCCGCGTCACGCATGATCATCTGGCCGAATAAGTTCGGTATCCTGCCGGAATTTACTGAGGTCACTGTGGACATGCGCCACCTGGACCGCGCCAAGACCGACGAAATGGTGGCGAAGACGCGCGTCGCGCTGGAAGAGGCCGCCCGGAAAGGCAATGTCGATTACGAGATCACGGCGGAGTGGACCTTTGGTGAGGAAGTGTTTGACGCCGATTGCGCGCAACTGGTCCGCGACGCGGCGACGACGCGTGGGATCAGTCAAATGGATATCACAAGCATCGCCGGACACGACGCCTATTATATCTCCCGCATCGCGCCGACGGCGCTGGTGTTCAGTCCGTGTGTGGATGGCATCACCCACAACGAAGCCGAAGATGTGAGGCGGGAGCCGACTGTCGAGGCCGTGAACGTATTCTTTGATGCGGTGGTCGCGAGGGCGGACCGGTAATTTAGGCACCCCCTAACCCGCTCCCGCGAGGCGAGAGGGAATTTTACCGAGCGGCAAAGCTTAGTCCCCTCTCGCCTCGCGGGAGAGGGTTAGGGTGAGGGGGCAGGAGGAATGACTCGCTC
>CAXAGK010000553.1:0-2663 GCA_963968305.1 uncultured Rickettsiales bacterium
CACACTACTGGTGGCGTTTTACGCCAACATACTGGACGGTTTTTAAACCGATATTCACAGGATATTTTCACCCGCGCCAAGGACGAAAAATTCAGGTTCCTCGACCTTCACCATGGGACGTTTCGCCATCGCCTCTTCTTGAGACGCCAGATGATTCTTGACCATAAATGCCGTGCCGCCAGCGGCAAGTAATGCCAGGAAGATGAATGCTATCATCACGAGACACAAATACGCGCGCCTGTCAGGTCAATAACTTCAACGTTGGAATGTAACCGATTAAATAACAATAATCTAAAAGGACCGCTAATACCGATCCTAAACAACGAAGCGGTTTAACTAAAAGTCTAAAATTTATATTGTAACGGGTGGCTGAAAATCAGCATTGAGTAATTCATTTCCGGTTTGTTTGACGTAAACTTGATGTTTCAGCTGGAACGATACCCTTTCGTTAAATTCCACGTTTTGGAGCAAAAGTGGTCGACCCGGCACAATTTAAGCACCGTATTCATGTCAATCTGGCATGAAAGCGCCATCAATATCGAATTGAAGAAAGGATTCTTACATGACGAATGTCGGATTTGTTGGGGTCGGTCTTATGGGGCACGGCATGGCTGCCAATTTGATGGCCAAGGGGCATGATCTTACGGTTATCGGTCATCGCAACCGCGCACCGATTGAGGATTTGGTCGCCAAAGGCGCCAGCGAAGTAGAAAGCTACGAAGCCTTGGCGCATGCGGGCGATGTTATATTCCTGTGCCTCAGCGATTCCGATGTGGTGGAGAGCGTGATAGGCGACCTGAAACCTCATTTGCGCGCCGGGCAATGCATCGTTGACGCGACGACGTCCAATCCGGTCTCAACCCAGCGCCTTTTCGAGGAGCTGCGCGAATTAGGTGTCACCTTGGTCGATGCGCCCATTACCGCCAATCCGGCGGCGGCGGAACTCGGCAATTTGACAAGCCTCGTTGGTGCTTCGGATGATGTATTTCACGAGGTGGAGCCGTTGATCGCGTCTTATAGCACGACGGTGATCCATTTCGGGCCGACTGGCATGGGGCATACGGCGAAACTGATGAATAATTTTGTCACCCAATCCACCGGTCAATTACTGGCGTTGTGTTATAGCGTGGCGCGCCAAGCCGGGGTCGATTGGAAGAAGCTACACCAAGCCATGTCGGGCGGTGCGGCGAAGTCGGGCACTTTCGAGAAGATGGTCACGCCGGCCATCGACGGAGATTTTAGGGGGCATGAATTTTCACTCGCGAATTCCTGGAAGGATATCCGTTACTTTGCCGCGTTCGCGGAGAGTCTCGGTCGGAAATCGGTACTCGTCGATGGGGTGGAGCAGTCGCTCAAACGCATTAACGATGCCGGTATCGGGGACAGGTTTGTCAGCGAGCTGCTTGATCCAGAGGTGGATGCGAAACTGCGTGACTAATTCCGACGTTCCTCAAAGATAAAGCCCATGAAATTCATCAATAATTGGGCCGCCAACATTGAGGTGATGCCGCTCGGGTCGTAGTCGGGCGCTACCTCGACCAGATCAACGCCGACGATCTCGCCCTTTTTGACGAGCTGCTGCAAGATTTTGAGAACTTCGTATTACAAAAACCCGCCATGGCTCGGCGTCCCGGCGCCAGGTGCGATGGAGGGGTCGAACCCATCGATATCGATGGTGACGTATTAGCGACCGATATCCGGAATTTCATCGACGATACCTTGCGTTCCGATGCGCCGCACGTCCCGGACCAAGAAGATCTTCGATCCTGCCGCCCGAGCTGCCTCGTAATCCTCGCGATTCGAGGAAGAGACGTTGCGGACACCCATTTGAGTCATACCAGTCACCCAGGGTTTCTCCGAAGAGCGCCGCAATGGATTGCCGTGGCCGCGCAAGACACCGTGGCGTTGGTCGACGAAATCGAGATGGGCGTCGAAATGCACAATGTGCAAAGGCTCTTGCTCGGAATAAGCAGCCATTGACGGATCGTGGATGGAGTGATCACCGCCGAGGGTGATTGGCGTGGCACCGGTCGCAAGGATCTGTCGTACCGCTTGTTCCGTGTTGGTGTGGCTTTGTTCCATATCGGTGTGCATGATATCCACATCTCCGACATCGACGATTTTCACTTCCGAGGATGGTAAATAATTGATGTCGTCCTCGAAATCATAGGCGCCGCTGTGTCCGAAGGAGAACAGCGTCGAGGCTTCTCGAATGCCACGCGGCCCGAACCGAGTGCCGGGGCGATATTGCGTGCCCATGTCGTTTGGCGCACCCAGCACGGCGAAATCCGCTTTGAAATCGGCGAGGTCGGTGCAAATCGGTGCCTTGGCGAAGGTACAGTGACTGACGAACGGCAGGTTAAGGCGTCCGGACTCGTAGCTGTGCTTTGCCATGGATTGGGTGCTCCCGTCGAGGTATGTAATAAATCGATGACAGGCACTTAATTGGAGAAATAGGCGGCTGTCACCGATTTATTCATATGCCTGAGACCGGTCGCTCCTTTGCAAGATATCCTCACCATAGCCGATCACATGGCCGTCACGGTCTTCGCCATTACCAGTGCGTTGATGGCGAGCCGCAAACAAATGGATATTTTTGGCTTCGTCATGCTGGGCACGGTCACCGGGGTCGGCGGGGGCTCTTTGCGGGATCTGCTGCTGGG
>CAXAGK010000554.1:0-2654 GCA_963968305.1 uncultured Rickettsiales bacterium
GTGCTGGTACTTGCCGCGCTAACTCGTTCAGTTGGAGATCGTCGAACCAAGTGAGTTGGTCCGCTTCGTCCAGTGATATCTGTGGAAACAAACGGCGGAGGCCTTCCGCGCCGACTTTTCCAATCAAGTTTGCGCGCAGCAGGTCGCCTCGCCATCCAGTTGACAACCGCATGCCCATTAGCTTCGCCCAAACCAAGGAATCCGCAGGCTTCCAGGCTTCCGGTTCAAACCCCAGAAGCACGAACTCCAACGGCCAGGCGCCGCGATGGTTTTCTATATAGGCGTTGACGCCATCCACATAGGCATCGAGAACCCGCTTTGCGCCGCCTGTCAGTTGCTCTGCCTGTTGTTCCGCCAATCGGTAAAGACCGAGCGTGCGTAAAAATCGGTCGGTCTCCACGGTCTCGCGGCCGATGATCTCCGACAACCGGCCAGCGCCGATGCGGCGTGTAAACTCCATCTGCCAAAGGCGGTCTTGTGCGTGGACGAACCCAAGGGCAAACGAGCTGTCTGTCTCCGTCGCCGCGAAGATGTGGGGGATGCCGTTTTCGTCTCGTAATATCTCGACATCACGATGAAGGCCTGCCAGTTCGATCATGCCATTGGTCTGTGGCAGTGATGTGCGAAGCCAAAGATACCCGCCGCCTGCCGCCAACGCGGCAGTGAAAAGGAAGGCGAGAACGCCGTTGCGGAGGATACGTATCATACGTCGAAAGCTTAGGGAGGTGTGAGGGATACGAAAAGCAGTTCTATCACCCTTGCGGGGGAGTGGTTTCTAAATCTACAAAGTCGGATAGATAAACCGTTTAATAAGTGAGGGAGCCGGGGATGATCAGCTATTTGAAACAGGGCAAGAGCGACGCCGATGTCGCGGAAGCCGACGCCAAGGTGCGGGGGATCGTTGAGGGTATCCTGGCCAGTATCGAAAAACGTGGCGACGCCGCCGTGCGTGAGTTGTCGGAGAAATTCGACGGCTATACCCCGGCAAAGCTTCGTTTGAGCGAAGACGAAATTCGGGCCGCCATAGCGAAAGTCCCGCAGAGCGATATCGCGGATATCGAATTTGCGCAGAAGCAAATTCGAAATTTCGCCGTGAAGCAAAAGGAATGCTTGCAGGACTTGGAAGTGGAGACGATGCCCGGCGTCATCCTTGGACATCGCAACATCCCGGTGAACTCGGTCGGCTGTTATGTGCCGGGCGGCAAGTATCCGATGGTGGCGTCCGCTCATATGAGCGTGCTCACCGCTTCGGTCGCCGGCGTAAAACGCATTGTCGCCTCTGCACCGCCGCAGGATGGAGAGCCGCATCCTGCCATTGTTGCCGCGATGCATATGGGTGGGGCCGATGAGATCTTGGTCCTCGGCGGTGTTCAGGCAGTGGGTGCCATGGCCATCGGCACCGAATCATTGCCCGGAGTGGATATGCTGGTCGGGCCCGGCAATATGTTTGTCGCGGAAGCAAAGCGGCAATTGTTTGGCCGTGTCGGGATCGACCTCTTCGCGGGACCGACGGAGACCCTGATCATTGCCGATGAAAGCGTGGACGCGGAGCTGTGCGCCGTCGATCTGTTGGGCCAGGCGGAGCACGGACCGACGTCACCCGCCGCTTTGCTGACCACTTCGCGCAAACTGGCGGAAGAGACAATGGCGGAAGTGGAGCGCCAGCTCGCCATCTTGCCGACGGCGGAAATCGCGCGTGAATCTTGGGACGAATACGGCTCCGTCATCTTGTGCGAGACTATCGACGAGATGGTGGAAGTCGCCGACCAACTCGCCTATGAGCATGTCCAGGTGATGACCGAGGATCCGGATTACTTTGCTGACAACATGACCAATTACGGAGCGTTGTTCTTGGGACCCCGCACCAATGTCTCCTACGGTGACAAGACCATCGGAACCAACCACACGCTACCGACCAAGCAAGCGGCGCGTTATACAGGCGGGCTTTGGGTCGGTAAATTCATGAAGACCTGCACCTATCAGAAGGTACTGACGGACGAGGCCTCGGCGATGGTTGGGGAATACTGCTCCCGCCTCTGCGCGCTCGAGGGATTCGCCGGACATGGCGAACAGGCCAATATTAGAGTGAGACGCTATGGTGGTCGCAATGTGGAACCCTACGGCGTTGCGGAGAAACTCTAACGGAGTGGCATGATGCAGGGTCAGGTCGAAGTTACGCCCATTGCGGGTGCCTGCGGCGCGGTCGTCTCCGGCGTCGATCTCTCGCAACCGTTGGGCAACGAAACATTCGCGGCGGTGCATCAGGCCTTCCTCGACCATCAGGTGATCTTCTTTCTCGATCAAGACCTGACGCCCGAACAGCAAATCGGTTTCAGCCGCCGCTTCGGTGAATTGCGGATCAGCGAGCAATACGAGGCGTTGGAAGGTTATCCCGAGATCATCGAGATCGTGAAGGAGCCCGACAGCACCGGTATCGTCGGTAACCTCTGGCACAGCGACGAGAGTTTCCTGCCGCAACCGGCATTGGGCTCGTTGCTCTACGTGCACGAGAATCCGGAGGTCGGCGGCGACACGATGTTCGCGAACCAATATCTTGCCTACGAAGCTCTGTCCGACGGCATGAAAGAGTTTCTGTCCGGCCTGCGTGCCGTGCATTCCGACGCCAGTCTTGGGTCCCGCAATAAGGGAAGAGC
>CAXAGK010000555.1:0-2648 GCA_963968305.1 uncultured Rickettsiales bacterium
TCGAAGGTCTGGGGGTGGCGCTCGGCCGGACAACGCTGATCTCCGACGATCTGGCGGCGGGCCGGCTGGTCTGTCCGTTTGAGCTGACTATCCATTCCGAATTCGCATATTGGATGGTGTACCCGGAAAATCGGATCAAACGGCCCAAGGTTGCGATGTTCCGGAATTGGTTGGTCGAAGAGGCGCGGCTTTACAGAATAGAAGAAGGCCTACCGACCACTGGATAGTGGATGGCCGTACAATCTTTGTCGCCTTTCTCCCGGCGCAGGTCGCGCCAGATCAATACTATAGGCATATATCTGGAGGCGGGCATGGAGAAGAAACAGGTCAAACGGATCGTCGAGAAGTATATGTTCCCGACGGAGGGGACGTCCTATATGGGCGGTCTCGAAAATCGGCCCGTCATCGCGCGAAGCGAGGGGCGTAAGGTCTGGGATACGGACGGCAAGGAATATCTCGACTTCCAATCCGGTCAGATGGGA
The DNA here is from genome assembly GCA_963968305.1 of uncultured Rickettsiales bacterium. GTDB lineage: Bacteria > Pseudomonadota > Alphaproteobacteria > UBA8366 > UBA8366 > UBA6544. Next base: position 483 of record CAXAGK010000555.1, read on the forward strand.
GCGGCGCTCGGCCACCAGCATCCCCGCATGGTAAAGCGCATTCGCGAGACGATGGATACCTTGATGCATTCGACCAACACGATGCTCAATGTGCCGCGTCTGCGCCTACACGAAAAACTCGGCAAGTTATTGCCGTCGCCGCTGGAGAAATCCGTCTTTCTCGTCTCTGGTAGCGATTCGATCGAAGGGTCGATTGATCTGGCGCGTAAGGCGACTGGGGGCCTCGATATTATCGGCCTGCATGCGGGGCTGCATGGCTCCACCAGTTATGTGACCCGCTCGGTGTCCTTCAATTGGGACCGCAAGAAACACACGGCCGTGGCACCCCACACGGGCGCGGTTCTCACGCCGTATTGTTATCGCTGCCCGTTAAATTTGAAGTTCCCAAAATGCGAGTTGCAATGCCTATCGGCGAGCATGGAGCTGGCCGATGCCAACTTCACGGCGCAACCGGCCGGCTTTATCGCGGAGCCGGTGCTTTCCGCTGGTGGTATCATAGTGCCGCCGGAAGGGTATTTCACCAAGGTGAAGGAGGAGTGTGAGAAGCGCGGCATGGTGCTGATCATGGACGAGGCGCAAACCGGCCTTGGTAAAACGGGGAGACTCTTCGGCTTTCAGCATGAAGCGGGATTGAAGCCGGATATTATCGCCATTTCCAAGCACTTTGGCGGGGGTCTGCCGATCAGCGCGGTTTGTACGACCGCCGATGTCGCCAAGCGCGCAGCCGAACGTGGTTATTTTGCGACCCGCAGCCATGCGACCGACCCACTGCTCTGTGCCGCTGGTGAAGAGAGTCTCGACATTGTGGTGGATGAAGATATGCCGGGTAAATCTGCGCAGATCGAGCGCTGGATCAAATCCGCTTTCCGCAAGATGGCGAAGGAGTTCGAGTGGATCGGCGATATTCGTGGACACGGCGTTTTGTTGGGCATCGAATTAGTCACGGACCGGGCGACGAAAAATCCAGCCAATGCGGAGACTCAAAAAGTCTACGACTACGCGATGGAGAAAGGTTTGATCTTTCAGATACGCGGCGTGCGTGAGTTGAAGAACGTCATCCGGCTGGTGCCGCCGATGACGAGCACGCGCGAGGAAGTGGACCAAGCGCTTTCGATCCTCTATGACGCTTTTAGCGGGCTCAAGAAACGCGATTCGAAGCGAAAGAAGAAAGCAGGGAAATAAGATCAATGGAAATCAAGAATCCTTATCTCATGTTCATCGGCGATGTGCCCGACCAGCTAGCGGCAAAAACCGCAGATGGTGTCGCGCATTGGCGCCCGGATTGGTGCGTCGGCCAAGTCCGTCTGGAAGGGTGTAAGGCCGATCTCGGCTTGCTGGATATGAGCGTCGCCGAAGCCGCGGCGGCAGGTGTGAAGACGCTGATCGTTGGGGTCACCAATCAGGGCGGCTATTTTGCGGATAGCTGGGTCGACACGATACATAGCGCCATCGATCACGGCATGGATATCGCGAGCGGCATGCATGCGAAGCTCGACGCCGTACCAGGATTGACCGAGAAAGCCGCGGCGGCCGGGCGCCAATTGTTTGACGTGCGCCACACCAATCAAAGCTTCGATATCGGACGCGGTCATAAACGGGCGGGAAAACGCTTGCTGACCGTGGGCACGGATACGTCTTGCGGCAAGATGTTCACGGCCCTGACGCTTGAGAAGGAAATGCGCGCGCGGGGTATGAAGGCGGATTTCCGGGCGACCGGCCAGACCGGTATTTTTATCGCGGGCAGCGGTGTTGCTATCGATGCTGTGGTCTCTGATTTCATTTCTGGCTCCGTCGAATGGCTGTGTCCGGAAAACGACCCAGACCACTGGGACGTGGTTGAGGGGCAAGGCTCGATCTTCCACGCGGGATATGCAGGCGTGACATTGGGGCTGATTCACGGCTCGCAACCGGATGTACTCGTGGTCTGCCACGACCCGGGACGGCCGCATATGCGGGGCACACCCGCCATTCCGGTGCGGAGCATCACGGAAGTGATCGAGGCGGCCAGCTCCGCCGCGAGGGTCACCAATCCGGATGTGCGGTGCATAGGCTGTGCGATCAACACATCGAAACTATCCGATGCGGAGGCCGAAGCTGAATTGCAGCGCGCTCGAGACGAGACAGGGCTACCGGCCATCGATCCGGTGAAACATGGTGTGGGTGTCC
>CAXAGK010000556.1:0-2638 GCA_963968305.1 uncultured Rickettsiales bacterium
GTGTCCGCAGGGTTGCGCGATTCCATCTTGGCCGATTTAAAGTCGTGATTGTACTTGGGCTAACGGGCTCCATCGGTATGGGGAAAAGTACCGCAGCAAATATGTTGCGCCAGCTGGGCGTGCCGGTTAGCGATGCCGATGCCATCGTTCATGATTTGATTGGGCCCGGCGGTGCGGCGGTGGCTGCTGTCGAGTCCGCTTTTCCCGGGTCGGTGGAGAACGGCGCGGTAAATCGGGCGATGCTTGGCACCAAAGTCTTCGGAAACGCAGAAGCATTGAAAATCTTGGAAAAAATACTCCATCCGTTGGTGGAACAAGCACGAGATCGGTTCTTGAAACAATCTCAGCGCGGTCGGCGATCCGTCGTTGCGCTGGACATTCCGCTCCTCTTCGAGGTCCAAGCGGATAAGCAATGCCACGCAACCATTGTTGTCTCGGCGCCGCCCTTCATTCAGGCAATGCGTGTTCTCTCGCGGCCCGGCATGACGATTGAGAAACTTGCGGGTATTCGGCGGCATCAAATGAATGATATTGAAAAACGACGCCGCGCGACTTTCGTTATTCCAACGGGCAATGGCCGCCGGTCGACCTTGCAAGCCTTGGCACAGATTGTCAGACTTTCCCAGCGCGGTTGGCTTCCGCGCATTGGGAGCTAGCAGCCATGCGCGAAATCGTCCTCGATACGGAAACAACCGGACTCAACCCACGAACGGGAGACCGATTAGTGGAAATTGGTTGTGTCGAGTTGGATAACCACGTCCCGACTGGAAACACCTATCATCAATATGTCGATCCCGAGCGGGACATGCCGGATGAAGCATTCGCCGTCCACGGATTGTCGGAAGCGTTTCTTGCAAAACATCCGATCTTCTCCGAGGTTGTGGATGGTTTCTTGGAATTCATCGGCGATTCCGATCTCGTCATCCATAATGCCAGCTTCGATATGGGATTCATCAATGGTGAATTGAATCGGATAGGACGCCCAGCGGTCGATTTCAGTCGCGCCATTGATACGGTGCAGATTGCCCGCAGTAAATACCCGGGTGCACAAGCAAGCCTAGATGCGCTGTGTCGCCGCTTTGAAATTGACCTTTCCGCGCGCACCAAACACGGCGCGTTGCTGGATGCGGAATTGTTGGCTGATGTCTATCTTGAGCTTGTCGGCGGCCGTCAGCCCGGATTTGAGCTCGCGGCTGAACGAAAAGCTGCGGCGGCGAACACGATCGAAACCAGAAATGTGCCGGCCCACCCGCCTCGGCCGCACGCCGCAACCGAGAGCGAACGTGCCGCGCATGATGAATTCATGCAGCAAATCACCGATCCGGTTTGGCGCGATTAAGCGAAAATCTTAAGCCGTCTCAGATGATTTTTCTACCGTCTGACGATACATTTCGACGAAATCAACAGGAGAAATAAGCACGGGCGGAAAACCGCCCTCGCTGATCATGCCGGAAAGGATCGATCGCGCGAAGGGGAAGATCATCTGCGGCACTTGTATTACAATAAACGGATGGAGGTGTTCTTCGGGAACCTCACCAATTTCCGCGATGGCCGCATAGGCGATTTCTGCGATGAATAGCGTTGTGCTGCCCGCGGTCGCATTAACCCGTATATGCAACGCGACTTCGTACGTGTTGGACCCCAGCGCCTGCGCTTCGACACGGACGTCGATATCGATGCTGGGTGGCTCGGTCTGCGCATTGATAAAAAGGCCGGGTGCTGCCGGATTCTCGAACGAGAGGTCCTTCGTATACTGATGCGTAATATTGAGCGGAATACCGCCTTCGCCGTCTTGGCCGGCCTTATCGCCGCTTGGTTGCTGATCGTCCGACATATCCATTCCATTGCGTCATGTTGCGGGTGCCTGCTAACACGGAATATCCATCGGTACAACCTTACCGCCTCCCGGATGCGGGTCGCGTGGGTCGAACTCCACAAGCTGCGCGTTTCCGACCGTATGACCGGTTAAGCCACGAATAAAACCCCAATGGCTGACGACGAGGGTCTGTTGCCAATTACCGGCGCTGGAATGCTTCTTTCTGAAATTCAGACACCTTTCATCCAAGGCGGCTTCGCTTTCAATCGGTGTTGGCCACCACATCTCCTCGAGGTGCTCTAAGTCCAGTCCTGGCCAAGCGAGGCGCAAGTCTGGGCCGGGCGTGCCCAAATCACAAACGAAAGCGGATCGCTCCCCGATCCGGGGGTCGACTTCGATTGTCACTCTGATCGCTTCCGCAACAATAGAAGCGGTCTGGATCGCGCGCGTGTATGGGCTTGTTAGAATACGCTCGATGGTCCGGTCTTTTAGATATCCAACAGCTTCGCTTACTTGTCGGTGGCCGAGATCGGTCAGCTTCGGATCCCGAATGCCTGGATCGACACGGGTCTTCTTATAGACGACATTAAATTCAGATTCGCCATGGCGTAATAATATCATTCTTTCTTTCCGTCATTCTTGTCTGGTGTCCTGATTTTGCGCGGATCTTCCGTGACTTCGGTGAAATCGCCATCGATGACCGTTTCGTTTGGTTGTGACGCCTGGGGTTCCGATGCATTGAAACCGCCACTGCCGTTGGTCCAAACCGTTCCCCGTTTTGATAACGCGCGTAAAACGCCTCCGGCGAGGAAACTCCGGATG
>CAXAGK010000557.1:0-2635 GCA_963968305.1 uncultured Rickettsiales bacterium
CAACCGGCAGGTCCGTTCTATCATCCGTTCGAGCCACTCTCCCTCGACAACGATCTGGTGCTACGCGAGGGTCGCGATCAACCTGCCGACGGCGAGATTATCTACCTCAAAGGCATCATCCGCGACCAAACCGGAAAACCCATACCGAAGGCCCGCGTCGAGATTTGGCAGGCCAACGCTTATGGCCGCTACAACCATCCCCAGCACGCGAATTCAAACCTTAAGATCGATCCGAACTTCCTCGGGTTCGGTCATACATTGACCGATGAGACCGGGGCTTATCGATTCCGTTCCATCAAACCCGCGCCCTATCCGGACAGCGCCGCATGGATTCGCCCACCGCATATTCATTTCGCCGTCTTCCCGCCGAGTGGGCGCGAGTGGGCGACACAAATGTATTTTCGCGGCGAAAAGCTAAACGCCACTGACTTTTTGCTGCGCCGCCTGCCGAATGATGCCGACCGCGCACGGGTTATCGTCGATTTCCGACCGGTGCCAAATGCACCGGACCCGAACGCGGCATTAGGCGAGTTCGAGATCGTTCTCGGCATGCCAGGTGTCACCCGCGACAAAGCATAAGCAGCCCTATTGTTGCCCAGCCACACATCTCTATAGTTCGCAGCGCTGCTCATCGAAGGTATGCGCGTGACCCCAACAACCGGCAAATCCGCTATTCCACCGAAGGCCATCCTGCTGCTGGTCCTGATTACGCTCGCGTTCGGCTCCGGCTGGCCGATCATGAAATACGGCGTCGTCGAATTACCGGTTCTTACTTTCCGTTGGTTGACGGCGATTTTAAGCGGTGTCGGCGTGCTCACTCTCGCCGCCATCATGGGGCATCGGCTGCGCCTGTATCGTGAAGAAATCGGCATCACCTTCGTCTGTGGCCTCTTCAACGTCACCGGTTGGTTCTATTTCTCGGGCCTCGGTCTCACCATGCTCAGCGCGGGGCGGTCGACAATCCTCGCCTATACGCATCCCCTCTTCGCCTTTCTCATCGCGCTCGCCATTGGCCGCGATCGGTTATCGCCGCGCCGGGTCTTTGGACTGGCCTGCGGTATGGGTGCAGTCGCGGCGCTCTCGGCTCGGGATTTTTCCACCTTCGGCGATCTACCGTTCGGCGTCTTGGCCATGCTGGCGGCGGCGGCGTGTTTTGCGACTGGAGCTAATCTGCAAAAGCGGGCGTGGCGCACACAGTCGACGGTCCTTGCTGGATGGCAGCTTCTGCTCGGCGGATTGCCGTTGCTCATCCTCTCGCTGATCTTCGACGCCGATCCTTTCGCCAACTTCACGATATTGGGCGTCGGCGCGGTCGCCTACACGGTTCTTATCGGAAATATGATCGGCTTCGTGTTGTGGCTTAAACTACTGGAATTGATCCCCGCCCCCATCGCCACCTTGAGCCTGTTGCCGGTGCCGATGATCGGCATTACATCTGGCGTCATCATCCTAGGCGAAAGCGTTGGATGGCAGGAGGGCGCGGCATTAGCGTTAATTACCATGGCTCTGGCCAGCACGCTGACCCTACCATCGCTCGCGGCACTTAAAAAACGCTAGAAAACCCCGCCGCCGAAGCCCTGGCTGCCGCCCCAAAACCATTCAAGCCGAGCCAAAATTTCGTTCGCGGTACGCAAGTCGTCCTCCGATACGGAATCCAGCCCCAATGCCATGGTCTGCCGATTGAACATGTCCTGGAGCTTGCCCCGCACCTGCAACCCCTTCTCCGATAAACGCAGACGAGTGGATCGCTTATCATGGGTGGAACGTTCTTGAATAAGATAGTCGGCTTCGACCATCTTGCGGACATTGTAGGATGGGTTCGAGCCGAGATAGTAGCCACGGTTAGTCAATTCGCCGACCGTCACATCATCCTCGCCGATGTGATAGAGGACGACGGCTTGCGCGGCGTTGAGATCGCGCACCCCTTCCAAATCAAGAATTTTCCGCACCATCTCCAAAAACTGGCGATGCAGCCGCTCGATCATGCGGATAGCGCTCAAATACTCGTCGATCTCCAATCCCGTCTCCTATGGCGTGGTTGCCGCCCGCAACCTACTCTGCCTTCGAGCCTCTTAACATCCGGATGATACCCGAAAAATCATCCCCGTCGTTGCCTTCATTGCAGTACATGCTGAACAACATCGTCGCCGCCGCACCCAGGGGTGACGACACATCTAGGCTCTGCGCCGCATCCTGGCTCAATTTCAGGTCTTTCAGCATCATCGCGCCCGTAAAGCCCGGATTATAATCCTTGTTGGCCGGTGTTGTCGGGACCAGTTCTGGCACCGGGCAATAGTTCGAGAGTGCCCAACTGCCGCCGGACGCCGTACCGACGATATCAAACAAGGTTTGCCGATCGAGCCCCAGCGCGTCAGACAGATTAAAGGCTTCGCTGATACCGATCATGTTGATCGCCAGCAGCATATTGTTGCACGCCTTCGCGGCCTGACCCGCACCGGGGCCGCCCGCATGGAAGATATTCTTGCCCATGACGTCCAGAAACGGCTTCGCCCGGGCGAAGGTTTCGGCCGAACCACCGCACATGATGGTTAAGGTGCCCGCTTCGGCACCCGTAACACCGCCGGAGACCGGCGCATCCAACATATCATATCCGCCATCCGCCGCCGCCTGGTGC
>CAXAGK010000558.1:0-2628 GCA_963968305.1 uncultured Rickettsiales bacterium
ACTGAACTAATCTCCGATCCCCATAATTTCAAGCACGCAGTTGTGAATTCCGTTGAGGGCCAAGAGTTATTAGGGTGCGGCAATTTTCTTATTAGCAGAAGGTGATTGAACGTGAAGCATCTTGTATTGGCATTGATGATTGCCGTGTCGGCATCCGCAGCAACGGCACAAGACGATCTCACGATCGGCAAAAAAGTCGGCGACCGGATGGCGCCGTCATTGTCCGCGGCTGACCAAGACGGCAAGCCCCAGCACCTGCAATCATTGGCGGGGCCGAATGGATTGATCTTGTTATTTTCCCGATCACTCGACTGGTGACCATACTGTAAATCCCAGGCGGTCGTCTGGAATAAACAGCACGAAAACTTCAAGAAGCTGGGTTACAGCGTCGCAACCGTTACCCCGGATACGCCGACGAAACTCGCGCGCTTTGCCAAGCGTCGAAGTTTAAAGTTTCGAACCCTGTCAGATCCAAAAAGAGTGCTTATCCAGGCGTTTGATGTCTTGGATAAAGCCGCCGGATACGACCTGCCACATCCGATCATCTTTGTGATCGATCCGAAAAGCACGATTACGCAACGCTTCTCGCGGGAATACTATACCGACAGGCCGGCCGTTCAGGAGGTGCTCCAAGCATTGCGAGGCGAGTAAGTTAGACGATGCCGGTGTTTTGATAGGCCGAAAGCTCCGCCTCCGACATTCCCAGCAAGTCGACATAAACTTCGCGGTTGTGGGCACCAAGAGCGGGCCCCAAGGAGTCGATAGAGCCGGGCGTCGCGCTCAATCTGGGCACCGTATCCTGCAACGCCACCTCGACCTTCGAGATCGGGTCTTCAATGAAGCGAATATTACGACGTGCCGCATATTGCTCGTCTTCAAAAATCTCATCGATGCCGTAGACCGAGCCGCACGGCACCTGAGCCTCATTGCATTGGGCTAAAACTTCGTCGCGGTCCATCGACGTCGTCCAATGGGTGACCGCCGCATCAACTGCGTTCCGATCCGCGTCGCGTTTTGGGAAAGCACCCCATTTCCCGTCGCCCGCGACTTCCGGCACGCCCATTAAGTTAGCGAGGCGTTCGAATATCTTGTCGTTTGTACAAGCGACGGCGACCCAGCGACCGTCCTTGGTCGGATAATGACTATGCGGAATGGCGTTCTTCATCGCCGGCCCCATGCGCTCACGAATGAATCCATTGAAGTGATAGGCCGCGGGGAGCTCATCGAGGAAACGGAAGATCGGCTCGTATAGACCGATATCAATGAATTGCCCTTCTCCGGTGATCTCTCGTGCACGCACCGCCATCAGCGCACCAAATGCGCCATAGAGACCGGCCAGATAATCAGGGATCGTGGGTGAGCCCGGGGTCGACGGCGGCCTGTCGGGGTCGCCAGCCAGAAATGCCAATCCGCCGAACGCATTGGCGATCCGCCCAAATCCCGGCCGATTGGCATTCGGCCCGGTCTGTCCGTATCCGGTAATCCGGACCATCACCAACTTCGGGTTGACCGCGTGCAGCACGTCCCAACCAACACCCCAACCTTCCATGGTGCCGGTCTGAAAATTTTCGACCAGGATGTCGGCCTTTTCGACCAGGCGTTTCAGGATGGCGACGCCGTCTGGCTTGCGAAGATCAAGCGTCACGGATTTCTTATTCCGCGCCTCGCTCAACCAACAGAGTGTGTCGCCAGAATCGGTCGGCGTGCCAAATTTCCGCATGGGGTCGCCGATACCGGGCAGCTCCACCTTAATGACCTCAGCTCCGAATTCGCCAAGTTGTGTCGCGCAAAACGGCCCGGCCATGAAATTCGATACATCAAGGACTCTGAGTCCTTGCAGCGGTTTCGTCGTCATTCTTCACCCCCTTCATCGCAATGCTGCGTCGCAAGGGATTAGTTATGACAGTGTCCGGTCCTGACAACGCGGCCGGCGGCAGAACGGCTATGCGCTATGAGCCATAAATTCGTTTATGGAATGGGTCTCCGTCACTATAGTTACGCTTCATGGCCGACCCTTCTTCCAAAAAAGTCATGCAGCGTTGATCGGCAATGGTCTCATTGCCATGACAAAGTTTTCCGCCGCTTCGGTGACCGGCAGCTCCGCCATGTTGAGCGAGGCAATCCATTCGGTGGTCGATACCGGCAATCAAATGTTACTACTCTACGGCATCAAGCGCTCACAGAAACCAGCCAACGCCAAGCACCCCTTCGGCTATGGCATGGAGCTTTATTTCTGGTCATTCCTGGTGGCGATCTTGATCTTCGGGGCGGGGGCTGGCTTCTCCTTCATGGAAGGCATCAGCAAAGTCATCACCCCGCATCCAGTCGCCAATCCGGAAATCAACTACGCTGTCCTCGGCCTTGCCGGTCTCTTAGAAGCGGTCGCGTGGTGGCTCGCATTCAAGGAATTCAAGAAGCGGAAAGGCGACCTCGGATATTTCAAAGCCGTCCGCCGCAGCAAGGACCCGACAGTCTTCACGGTGTTGTTCGAGGATTCCGCCGCGATGCTTGGGTTAATCGTCGCGGCGGCCGGTATCGCTCTCGGCGATTGGCTCGACATACCGGAGATGGACGGCATCGCCTCCATCGTCATTGGTGCCATTTTGGCGGTCACCGCGATACTGCTGG
>CAXAGK010000559.1:0-2612 GCA_963968305.1 uncultured Rickettsiales bacterium
CCGCATCCCCCGCAAGAATCCGCCATGCAGAGCATGCACATCCATATCGGTCGATGCCGGCTCGAGGACGGCACTCTCGAAGGCGTCGGCCCGTAAGACGGGCACGATGCCGCGCGCTCCCGCCACATCCAATTCCGCCACCGGACAATTCTCTTCCAACGCCATTGCCACGAACGCATCAATGACCGGGCGTTGAGCATCCGTTGCCACAAACATCGCGCCGCGCGGTGTCAGGATCGGCACATTCGTAAATCCATCCGGAGGGGAGACGAGAAAATCCTTACTGAGGCGCACCAAGGCACGGATCGGGCCGTTGCCATATAGCTCGGTAAATTGCGCGGCGGAGCGCCCCGTACTGTGATAGCCCGGTTGGTCTTCCATCTCGAGCAACGCGACCGAACCATGCACTGCCAGGCTATACGCGGCCGATGCTCCGGCAATCCCGCCGCCTATGATGATGAAATCGTATCGCATCGCCTACCCTATTCCGCTGCCTCGGCGACAGCGTCGTCCGCCCCTCGACCACGTTCCAGGATGCCGATGAAGACGCTCAATAATGGCGGCACAATAGCGAGAGTTAAGACCGCCGAGAGCGATAATCCACCGACAACGACGGAGCCGAGACCTCTGTAAATCTCCGAACCGGCGCCCGGGAAAACCACCAGCGGTAACATGCCGCCAACACTGGTCAGGGTCGACATGAAGATGGGTCGGATCCGGTTCCGCGTCGCTTCCACGATCGCGTCACCATGGGCATAGCCTTCCTCGCGAATGTGATAAAGCGTCTGATGCACCAGCAGAATCGCATTATTAACGACGATCCCGATCAGAATCACGAAACCAAGCAAGGTCAGCATATCCAGCGCTTGAAAATAGAACAAATTGAGGAGGTTCAGACCGATGACACCACCCGCCGTCGCCAACGGCACCGAGAGGACGATGATGAGCGGATAGAAGAAGCTCTCGAACAGCACCGCCATGACCAAGTAGACAATCGCTAGAGCAATCGCCAAATCCCATTTCATTTCAGCAGCGGTTGCGAGCAATTTGTCCGCCGTGCCGGACAGTCTAATTCTGACGCCGGGCGGCAAGCCTTCCTCGAATAGTTTGTCTATCACATCCCGCTGCAAAATACCCAACGCTTCCCCGAGCGCCAGTTCCGGTGCCGGGCGAATTTGTAGGGTCACAGTGCGGGCGTTGTCGACATGGCGAATTTCCGTCGGCCCCGCCGTCACCTGAACGTCCGCCAGGGAAGAGACCGGCAGAATCGTGCCACTGGGTGTCACGACCGGAAGTGCCGCAATGCCCTGGGTTTCCGCAATACCGTCTTCTGGTCCCATCAACATCAGGTCGATTTGTTGGCCACCTTCCGTCACTTCCGCCACGCGAACGCCATCATTAAAAGCGTCGACCGTGACGGCGAGGTCCTGCGCCGACAATCCCGCATCCGCCAAGCGGATACGGTTTGGTACAATCCGAATTTCCGGCTCGCCCAATTGCAGACTAGGTCGGGGCCGGAAACTGGTGCCTTCCTTACGCGGCAGAATTTCGCCAATGCGGGCGCCAGCCCGACGGGCACCTTCGAAAATATCGGTCAATTCCAAGCCCGTGATATCCATGTCGATAGAGCGGCTACCGCCGATACCGCGTCCGAAAATTGACGGTTGAAAACTGTGAACGAAAGTACTGGGTTCCTTGAAGACCGTCTTCTCCAACAACGGAATCATATCTTTCGCCCGCGTCGGGTCCATGCCCCGCCCGCCCAAGAAGACCTGCTGACGCCAGACCACGAAAAAGAAATATTTCAGCTTCGGTGGCATATCGGCCGCGGCAACGTCGTTCTTGTCCTTGGCAATATGAGGGAGCACCTCAGCCTCGACCCGATTGGCAAGCTCGCTCATTGTCTTAAGGTTATAGCCAGCCGGTGGTTGCACGACGCTGATCACCAGATTTCGATTGCCCTCGGGCAGGTACTCCAATGGCGGCAGCAACCACCACGTCAGCGAAACCGTCCCGGCCATCAACGCTCCAACAATTCCAAGAGCGATCTTCTTATCTGCCACCATGCGCCGGGTAATGCCAACGACGCCGGCGATAAACATGCGCCCAAACTTGTCCGCAAAAGGCACGCTTAGTCCTTCACCCGGTTGCTTCACGTCTCCCCCAAGCAGTCGCTTCGCGAGCGCCGGGATCACGGTAATTGAGACAATCAAGGACAAGGAAACGGAGACTGAAATTGCGACCGCGATGTCACGGAAAAGCTGCCCCACTTCAAGATCCATAATGAGCAGCGGAATGAACACCATCACTGTCGTCAGCGCGGAGACGAGAATGGCGCCCCATACCTGCTGCGCGCCCAATAGGGCCGCGAGCGAAGGTTTCTTCCCTTGCTCGCGCATTCGGTAGATGTTCTCCAAGACGACAATTGCAGCGTCAACGACCATGCCAACGGCAAATGCAATGCCGGCGAGCGAGACCACGTTGATCGAGCGTCCCAGAAGCGACATCGCGACGAACGACGCGATGACGGAAACCGGTATCGCCAAACCGACGACCAAGGTTGCGCGTATCGATTTCAGGAATATAAGCAAGATCGCAACGGCGATGGTGCC
>CAXAGK010000560.1:0-2602 GCA_963968305.1 uncultured Rickettsiales bacterium
TTGTCGAACGAAACGGCGTTGCCAATGGGGCGTCCGGTAAGTCCGGCGGGTTTCTGGCGCTCGATTGGTGCCGAGGCACACCAGTCGATCCGTTGGCGCGGCGTAGCTTCGATCTCCATGCGGAACTGGCGGAGCGGGTTGGTATCAATTGGGGATATCGGCGTGTCGAAACATTAGGCGTTGCGGCCAGTCCGCGCCGCAACTTGAGCCGGTTGCGATCGGCGCAGGCTCCGGGTTGGCTCCGGCCCGATGCGGCGGTCCATGGCCAATTGGGAACGCCAGAGACGACTGCGCAAGTGACACCGGACCTCTTCACCAAGGGCATGCTGACGGCCAGCGGTGCCAAAGTGGTCGAGGGTGCGGTCGAGGGCGTTTTCTTGGAAGACGGACGCGCGACCGGCGTGCTGGTTGATGGCAAACCACTGACCGGGGACGCGACCGTCATCGCCATGGGCCCTTGGTCCGTCCTTGCCTGCCAATGGCTGCCACTGCCGGGTGTCTATGGCCTGAAAGGTCATAGCCTCGTCTTTCGCTATGCCCCAGACGACCCAAAAGCGCTGTTCGTCGAGCTGGAAGACGATGAGGGCGAGATTTCAAGCCCGGAAGTGATGCCCCGTCCAGACGGCACGACCTATGTTTGCGGTCTTTCCGGTGCAGCGCCTTTGCCCATCGACCCAGCGCATGTGAGCACGGAAGATGGTGGGCCGGAGAAATTGCGGGCAATGACGGCGATGTTCGCCCCCGAACTTGGTAATGCGGAGATCCTCGCTTCGCAAGCCTGCTACCGTCCGGTAACACAGGATGGGATACCGTTGATCGGCACCGTGTCCGGCGTCGCGGGTGCCTATGTCGCGACCGGCCACAGTGTCTGGGGCATGTTGAACGGCCCCGCCACTGGTGAGGCCATGGCGGAGCTGATTCTCGACGGTACAGCCAGCAGTGTTGAAATATCGCCGTTCGATCCGGGAAGGTTACCGGTATTGGATGCCGGATCGATTATCAAATAAAGATGAACGGCCCCCAGCCTAACCCTCCCCCGCACGCGGGAGAAGGGACGTCACCGAGCGGCAAGATAGAATTCCCTCTCCCGCGTGCGGGGGAGGGTTAAGGTGGGGGCTCGTGGGTTTTGACGCCAAAGCCCTCTAGATTGACAATGACACCCGAGCGAAACGAGAGGTAGAGACATCCATGTGTGAACCAGCCATCCAACGGTTCGACTCCCGCGCTGCCTGGACGCCGAGCGATTATCCGACGAAAGACAGCTTCGCCATTGATTTAGAGCCGCACCATATCACGGTGTTGGAGGCGGAGATCGAGCGGTTCAAAGCAAGCGGCGGCGGGCACGAAGACCTGTCGCAATCAAGCTTTCCGCTCACCGAAATCGCCGACGATATCGCGGCTTGGCGTGCGGAAGTACATGACGGGCGCGGCATGATCCTGTTGCGGGGCGTGCCGGTGGAACGGATTGATCTCGACGACCTGCGACTGATTTATCTCGGCCTCGGCACTCATTTTGGCCGCCCGGTCTCGCAAAGCAATATGGGAGAGCTTGTCGGCGAGGTCGTCAATATCGGCGACAAGGACCCGAAGGAACGGGCCTATCGCAGCAGCCGGGAATTGATGCTGCACACCGATCGCGCCGACCACATCGCCATGTTGTGCATTCGTCCTGCCAGCGAAGGCGGCCTCAGCGGTTACGCGAGTGCCTTGACCATCCACAACATCATGCTGGCGGAACGCCCTGACTTATTGGCGCATCTCTATCACGGGTTCCACCACCACCGCTTCGGCGAGCAACCACCAGGTGAGCCGCTTGTGACCCGCGAGCGCATTCCGATCTTCTCCGTCACGGACGGGGTTCCGTCGGTGATTTTTATCCGGGGGTATATCAACCTCGCGGTTGAGGAAGGCCATGTGACCTTATCCGAGGGGGAATTGGAAGCGCTCAACTACATGGAAGAAGTCTCGAACCGACCCGACGTGCGGCTCGATTTCCCGATGGCGCCGGGCGACCTGTTGTTCGTCAACAATTGCCTGATCCTACACACGAGAACGGCCTTCGAGGATTCGGATAAACCTGAGCTTCGCCGCCATCTTCTGCGCCTATGGCTACGCCAAGACGATCGACCCGCCGCCGAAGGCGTGATCGTCCACAAGGGCAAGGCCGGGATCGTGAAACGGGACGGCAAGGGCACCTATTACAAAGGTGATGCAGCGGCGTAGCCGGCATATCAACGAAAAGGGATGACATGACAACCGACACACCACTCAGCGCCGGATGGCGGGATCATCCGCGCTATCCCGACCCCGCCATCGAAATTCTCGACGAACGGTTTCAGCCCTATACAATCTTCAGCGCCGCCGTGGAGCGGCTCTATACCGGCTGCCGCTGGTCCGAGGGACCGGTCTGGTTCGGCGACGGGCGCTATCTGTTTTGGAGCGACATTCCGAACAACCGCATCCTCAAATGGGAAGAGGAAACCGGGTCGGTCAGCATCTATCGCAAACCGTCGAATTTCGCGAACGGGCATACACGGGACCGGCAAGGCCGATTGATCACCTGCGAGCATGGCGGGCGACGGGTCAGCCGCACGGAGATTGA
>CAXAGK010000561.1:0-2601 GCA_963968305.1 uncultured Rickettsiales bacterium
ATATCCGCTGCCAAGCGCCGTTTCGCTCGGCCTAGCCGGGGGGCTTTGGCTAAAATTACGAGATGCCGCACGGTCATCCATAGACTCTTTTGATCAAATGCGGAGAGAAACCAAGATAGTAAAGTGCCAAACACAAAAAGTTTCTCGCCGGGCGGTGCCAGTAGCCGTCGCGGCGATAACGTTCCGCCGAAGTCGTGGCCGCCACATCCAACAACCGCAATCGACGTCGCCCCAATCGACGCACCAAATCGACATCCTCCATCAGTGGGAATGCGCGGTATCCACCGATCTTCTCATAGAGTGCCCGCGACATTACCAGTCCTTGGTCACCATAGGGCAATCCCAACAATCGATTGCGCCAGGTCACCAAACGCTCCACTCGTCGCGCACCCGCACAGGCATCATCCAGTGCGAAACGGAAATATCCGGCGTGGTCGCCGCTCTCCGGCGTATCGATAAAGCCTCGAATGGCGTCACTCCATCCGGGATCAAGTTCCGTGTCCGCATGCAAGAATAAGATCCAGTCACTGCGCGCGGTGGCCCCACCGGCCTGGAGTTGGCGGCCACGGCCGGGCTCCGACGCGATCAAGACAGCGCCCGCCTCGATGACGGCTTCGCATGTGCCGTCCGTTGAACCGCCGTCGACAACGATCAATTCCTTCACGAGACCGGCGCCTTCCATTTGCGCCAATGCCGCGAGGGTGGGCCCGAGAACCGGCACCACGTTTAGAGTTGGAATGACGATGCTGAGTTGCGCCATGCGGGGTTTGTAGCACGCGGGACGACCGGTTTGACAAGCATCAGGGCAAGATGGGTGGGCGATTGAATGTTTATGATTTGTTCTATACAATGGAATTATGGATTGGACACTTCCCGATAGGGCCCGCAAGGGTCGCGGCGCGGTCAGCAACGATGTTGGCCGATTCGAGGCGAACGAGCGGATTGCGGTTGATGACGGTTGGTTGATCGAGGATGAAACGCCCGAGCGAGTGTCAACCACGTTGACCGCGGAGGCCGCACGAAAGGTCATCACCCGCAACAAATCCCCGGACGTTCCGTTCGACCGATCGATCAATCCTTATCGCGGTTGCGAGCATGGCTGTATCTATTGTTTCGCTCGTCCAACCCACGCTTATTACGGCCTGTCGCCGGGCCTCGATTTCGAAACCAAGCTATTCTACAAGCCGGACGCGGCGGAGCGTCTGCGCGCGGAATTAAGCCATCCGAAATACACCGCCGATGTCATGGCGCTGGGGACCAATACTGACCCCTACCAACCGGTCGAGCGTGAACAAAGACTGACCCGTCACATTCTGGAAGTGCTGGCGGAGTTCAATCACCCCTTCGGTATCGTCACGAAATCCGATCTTGTACTGCGTGACGCGGACATCATTGCGCCGATGGCGGCAAAAGGTATGGCGGTCGTCACGTTGTCGGTCACCACACTCGACCGGGACCTCGCCCGCAAGTTGGAGCCTCGCGCGCCCACGCCGTCAAAACGGATTACCGCCATAAGTTCATTGGCGGCGCTCGGTATTCCGACCGGCGTCTTGGCGGCCCCAATGATCCCGGCGCTCAACGATATGGAATTGGAAAAGATTCTAGAGACAGCGTCGCAGGCGGGCGCTTCCGGCGCCGGCTACGTCATGCTGCGCCTGCCGCTTGAAATTTCCGACCTCTTTAAGGAATGGCTGGAAAATCATTATCCGGACCGCGCGAATCATGTGCTCAGCCTTGTGCGCCAAACGCGCGGAGGTGCGATGTACGATTCACGGTGGGGACAGCGCGCAGTCGGGTCCGGTCCCTATGCCGACCTGCTCAATCAACGTTTCAAACTGGCGCTCAAGAAATACGGGCTCGACAAACGCAGCTTGAATCTCGACTCAAGCCAATTCCAAAGGCCACCGAGAGCAGGCGAACAGCTGGATTTGTTTTAGAGAGGCAGGCGATGAATACGAAAGTCATCTTGGGAAGCTCCCTGATATTTCGCATCCTCCTTTGCACGACCCTGGTAGTCTCCGTCAAACAATCGGCGAGAGCAGACCCATGGGCGGATTCGATTAGTCCGGAGAGTACATCGCGTTACATCCCATTGGAGCTTTGGACGGGTGCCAAATGGTCCGGAAATCGCGATCTGGCACGAACCAAAGCCGACCTCACGTTCGGATTTGGCGGTGAAAAAACCATCAAAGGCCCTGCTGATTGGACTCATCCCGTCACCGGTAACGTGATGAAAATCTATACACGAAAAATAAGAGCAAAGTGCAATACTTCGCTGTTCGCCGGAATGGCGACGGATTAGGGCGGGTTTATGATTCAAGGAGCAACAGAATTTACGAGGACGGTATAAAATTTCCACTCGGCCAGTGGCGGCAAGGTGAGACTGGGAGATTTTCGTTCACTTGCTGGAAAAAAGGCCGCCCGTATGGTCGTACAGTCCAAATCACGATGGACAAAATCGACTTTACCCATAACGGCATCCCTCACGCATTGCGCTATCGATGGATAGCCGATGGCGGCAACAAGAGAGGTCTCGACATGCTGTATACGTATGCACCGGGACTCGGGAATACTGAGATCAAATACAAAGACTGAGGTATT
>CAXAGK010000562.1:0-2600 GCA_963968305.1 uncultured Rickettsiales bacterium
AAAATTGCCCCGAGTGGCGGCCGCATCCGCAAACCCGTGATGGACGGTCGCCGTTTGTGGCGAAAGATCGAGAGCAAATTAAAAGTGCTCTTCGGCCTTCGCGTCGCTAGCCTCCTCCAAAGCACGTGCCAAGTTGTAGTGGATCTCCCAGCCCTCGGGGGCAGTGCTAAGGCAGCTCGGTGCGCGACCGCTGCGCCGGGCAGGTCTCCTGAAGCGCGCAAAAGGTTCTTTAAATTCATATGCGCGCTTGTTAAATAGGAATTGAGTGAAATGGCCGTCCGAAAATCCTCTATCGCGTCGCTGGTGATCCCGGTGTCGCGGAGGCAGCACGCCAGCTAAAAATGGGCGGGAGACATCTCCGGCTGTAGCTCGATTGCTTTCCGGAAGGCGGCGATGGCTTTCTCCAAATTTTGTCTCGAAGCGAAGAGATTGCCGAGATTGTAACAAGCGCTGGCGGCGAAGGCCGATTGGTTGGTTGCTTGGCGATAGAGGACTTCACTATCTTCGGTCCGTCCTAGACGGCGCAACGCCTGGCCGAGATTGAGCATGACGGTTCCGTTTTCTGGCTCCGGAGTCAGAATGGCGCGATACGCGTCGACGGCTTCTTGCAGTCGGTCTTCTTGATGCAAAGCAAGCGCTTCGTCGAAAGGGGTACTGTCACTCATGGCGGTGTCGTTTATAGCGTTCCATAGTTTCTCCGCCCAGCGTTGCGGTATTGGGCATCCCGTCTAATCTTGTTCCAAGCGAACGAAATGGGAGAGACAGCATGCCGAAGCATATCCTTGTCGACGTAGCAGATCGGGTTGGGCGGATCACCTTTAACACACCGCAAAATCTGAATGCCTTAACGCCGGAGATGTTGGCGGAGGTTTTGGAAGCCGTCGAAGCGTTCGAGGTCAATCCAGATGTCCGAGTGCTGATGTTCACCGGCTCCGGTAAGGGATTCTCCGCCGGCGGCGATATGGACTTCATGGAGCGGCTGAGCCAAATGCCTCCGTTCGAAATCAAGGAGACCGTCTACAAGCATTTCGCGGGTGCGGCAAAGGCGATCAAACTCTGTCCGAAGCCTACGATTGCCGCCGTGAATGGTGCGGCGGTCGGGGCTGGATGCGAGATCGCGGTTGCGTGCGACTTCCGGATCGCCTCGGAACACGCAATGTTCTCGGAAGCTTGGATTAAGCTCGGCGTTATTGCGCCGCTAGGCGGTATGTTTTTACTGCCGCAGATCGTCGGCCTCAGTAAAGCGACGGAAATGCTGATGCTCGGCACTCAGGTCGGCGCGGAGGAAGCGATGAGCATCGGCCTTGCCAATAAAGTGGTTCCGGCGGACGCACTGCTGGAAGAAGCGATGGCGCTTGGCCGTCAATTGGCGGATGGCCCCGCCCGCGCCCAAGCGGTCATCAAGGAGGGGTTGCGGCGCGGTATGGAATCAACCCTTGCCGCCGAGTGGGAGCACAACATCTATGCACAATCTATGCTGATCTCCAGCGGCGATTTCGCAGAAGCGGTTCAGGCGTTCAAGGAAAAACGAAAACCCGTGTTCGACTGATCTGTATTATAGGTTCCGCTTTACTCCAGCCTCGGCCAAACGGGCCTTCTTTTTCTCTAGACGACCGCCTTGGCGGGCTTTCTCGACCACGAAACGTGTGTGTTTGCTGCGTCCCACGGTGTCGATCTCGTCCCGGATTTCCACTTCGAATAGGACGCGTGGACCCTCGACCTCGACCACCTTGCCGGAGAATTCTACCGTTTGGCCGATCAGTGTTGGCCCGAGGTGGTCGATCTCCACCCGCGCGCCGACCGAATCCTCGCCATCTTCCATATGTTGCAGCATAAAATCGCGACAACTGTGTTCCATGTCCTGGACCATGAAGGGTGTGGCATAGACGCGTAGGTCCTCACCCATAAAGCCGATGGTCTTTTCTTTTTCGATAACTTTCTTGGAAGAGAACTCTAGTCCGGCTTTCAATGTATCTTTCACGAATCTGTCTCCCGGAGTGAAAGTGGGTCTAACTTGGATTGATCGCGCCGTTGTCACGCAGCGCTTGAACCGCGTCACTGTCGAGGCCCAGGATCTGTTGCAAAATTTCCGCGCTGTGCTCGCCGAGCGTCGGCGGCGGCAGCGGGTTTTCGTTCACCGGCGATTCCGACATCTTAAGCGGCGAGCCGAGCACCCGGAATTTTTCACCCGAGGCGTGCTCCATCTCGATCACCATCTTGCGCTCGACGACGTCCTCCGCGGTATAAGCTTCCTCAATGCTGCGGATCGGCGCGAAAGCGACGTCCGCCTCCGCCAAGCGTTTCTCCCAATTCGCGCGGGTGTCGGTGAGCATGGCCTCGCTCATGATCTCGCCGAGGGGAACGAGATTCGCCGACCGGGCGATATTTGTATTGAAGCGCGGGTCTTCGAGCATATCCGGCCGCCCGACGGCTTTTGCGAGACGCTCGAACATGCCGTCGTTTCCGCAGAGCACCATCAACGGCTCGTCTTGGGTTTGGTAGACGTCTGTCGGCACAATCTTTTCATGCCCGTTACCTACGCGGTTCGGGGTAACGCCGTCCTTGAAATACATCGCCGCGACATGGCTGAGATACAACAT
>CAXAGK010000563.1:0-2600 GCA_963968305.1 uncultured Rickettsiales bacterium
GAATGTGGCGTCGCAATCGTGGTGCAGCATGGGGACGCGCCGTCCCGTGATGGAGCATGTCTCGTTCACGGCCAGCACATGCGGCTTATCCTTGCTGTAACCGGCCTGAGCAATTTCTGTCCCCTAAAGCGCGATCATCGGCAGGAACCCGACTTTGTCACCAACGGGTTTCTCCAGCTCCAGGATCGCCCAATCCTTTCTTATGGCCTTCTTGATAGCGGCAAGATTGGGATCTGACAATCGTTAGGACTTTGCTTTTGAATGTGCCAGATACCGCGAAAGGCTGTAGGCAGCGAGATAGTCGATCGAACTCGGATTCGCCCAACGCCGAGTTCGCTTGTTCCAAAAGCAATGAGCTGCCGTCAGCACGGTGCTTGGCGCAATCAGGGTCCCGGTGCAAAATTCGACACCGCGACCGCGGACATTCACCCAGCCGATGGCGCTCCACGGAAATTCTTGGGTCCGCTCCAACTTCCGATCGTCCTGTCCCCGGATACCCTTGAGGCGCAGTTTCTCCGCTGCCGAGACGCCTTGCACCGCCACAATCAACAACATCGCTTCCGCCACCGCTTGGAACATCGCCCTCACCTTTTCCCATCGTTGCGACGATTATCGATATTCCCCTGGAAATTGACAGACCGCCCTTGAGTTTGACGAAGATTCGCGTCACCTTTTTCTATAAAGCTCGGCCCATATATGGGATAATAAACCTCTTCGGCCCCGGAGCCGCCCGGCATAACCGCGAGACAGGAAGCAAGCCATGCGCAAATACCTTCACATCAATTTGAACGATCGCAGCGTTGAAACCGAGGAGATGGAAGGCGAACAACTCGCGCGAGCGGGGCGCTATCACATCGTGAAATCGATGTTGGACCGCGATCTCGCGAAGGTCGATCCGCTTGGGCCCGACAATCCGCTAATCTTCTCGGCGGGGCCCTTCGCAGGCACCAACTTCTCCAACGCCAACCGTATCAGTGTGGGCTGCAAGAGCCCGCTGACCGGCGGCATCAAGGAATCGAACGCAGGCGGCACCTTCGGCTTCGCGATGGGCCAGCTTGAGATGTCGGGTCTCACCCTCTACGGCCAATCCGACGAGTGGGTGGTGATGTACATCCCGAAAGAGGGCGACATCCAGTACATGTCCGCCGAGCCCTATATGGGCAAAGGCGCCTTCGAGACCGCCGACATGCTGCACGAGAAGTTTGGCAAGAAAGTCAGCCTCTGCATCTGCGGGCCGGTTGGCGAATATGGCGGCCTCATCGCCGGTATCGCCTTCACCGATCCCGAAGGCCGCCCGACGCGGATCTCGGCGCGCGGCGGCGTCGGCGCCGTCATGGGCTCCAAAAAGGTCAAGGCCATTGTCATTGACCGTCACAAGATGCCCCAGTTCCACGACCGCCGGAAGGTCATGGACTCGGTCAAGCAATATGGCGCGATGTTGAACGAGGACGCGGCGATCAAGAACTTCTCCATGCTCGGCACCGCCATGGTGGCCGACATGACAAATCACATGGGTGGATTGCCGGTGCGCAACTTCTCGGATGGGCGCATCGTCGACACAAATGTGGAAGTCCACAAGATGGGCGGCGACTTCATCCGCGAACAGAACCTGGAACGTGGCGGTGAGACGACCCATGCCTGCATGCCGGGCTGCCAGATCCAATGCTCTAACGTCTATGCGGATAAGGACGGCAAGGAACTCGTCTCGCCGCTTGAGTACGAGACTATCGGTCTGCTTGGCACCAATTGCGGTATCAAGGAGCCCGACGACGTCGCCAAGCTCAATGCCATCGCCAACGACCTGATTATCGACACGATCGAGACCGGGGCATTGATCGGCGTGCTGATGGAAGACGGCCAGGCCGAATGGGCGGACGTGCCGTTCATGGTCCAGTGCCTCGACGACATCGCGAAAGGCACCGAGCGCGGCAAGCTATTGGCGCAAGGCACGGCCCGCGTCGGCGAGCATTTCGATGTGAAGCGGGTGCCCGTGATCAAGAAGCAAGCGATCAGTGCCTACGACCCCCGCGTGATCGAAGTCACCGGCATCTCCATGATGTTGACCGCACAGGGTGCCGACCACACGGCGGGGAACCTTCCCGGATACGATTGCAAGGACAAGACAACCGAAGAACTGACCGCGGCAAGCATGGACATCCAAGCCAACTGTGCGGCGGTCGACAGTGTCGGCATTTGCGTCTTCGGTCGGTCAGTCACCAACGTCAATCACGATTTCATTGTCAACGCACTGAACGACGCGCTCGGCACCGAGCTCGATACCAAATGGTTCTACGATTTCGGCATCGAGACCCTGAAGCTGGAAGACGAGTTCAATGAGAAGGCCGGTTTCAATGCGGACGAGGACGAGCTGCCGAGCTTCTTCTACGACGAGAAGCTGGCGCCGACGAACAAACAAGCCCGGCACCATTTCGAGAAGGTCCGGGAGCTGCGCCAAGACTGGTACGCGGAGCAGGCTGCCGGCGCGGACTGAGGGAGAGAATCCCCCATAGCCCTCTCCCGCGAGGGGAGAGGGGACGTTACCGAGCGGCAAGCTATGATTCTCTCTCCCTCCGCGAGGGAGGATTAGAGTGAAGGGGCGA
>CAXAGK010000564.1:0-2584 GCA_963968305.1 uncultured Rickettsiales bacterium
TCGGGCAAATCGTCGCCGAGAAAGTGAGGCAATCGACACCGTCGAATGCGCTGCCCGGGACAATCTTGGCGTAGGAGCCGAGGTTAATTTGCTGAACGCGCGCCGGATAAGATCCGGTGAATTCCGCGGGTGTGTCCGCCTCCTTAATGCCGGGGCCCGCCGGGTTCGGATCACCACAGGTAATACGGACCAGTTTTGCCTGATAGGGAGTTGGTGACGTGCAGGAAACCTTGAAGGCGATGGTGTCGCCGGGGCGGACCGACAGCTTGTCGCTGTATCCGATGAGTGGGATCTTACTTTCTGTCATGACATCGCCAATTCGTTGGTTAGCCTCATATCTTCACTTAGGTTAGTGTATAGGTAATGTCGACGAACCCGAAAGGAGCCGAGATGTCACAGTCTTCCGAAGAGTTGTTCGGCCACGCGCGCGAACGCCTGGCAGGTGGTGTTTCCCATGAAAGCCGGTTCAAGGGACCCTTCCCGAAATACATCGAGCGTGCCGAAGGGGCGCGAAAGTGGGAAGTCGACGGTAAGGAATATATCGACTACGCGATGGGCAGCGCCTCCCTGTTGTTGGGTCATGCGCACCCGAAGGTCGTCGCCGCTCTGACGGAGCAGGCCGCAAAGGGCAGTTTTTTCGCCGATTGCCATCCGTTGGAAATCGAATGGGCCGGATTGATCCAAGAATTGATTCCGTCTGCCGAGCGCGTGCGGTTCGTCAGTTCCGGCACGGAAGCGACGATGCTGGCGATCCGGATCGGTCGCGCTTATTCCGGTAAGAATAAGATTTTGCGCTTCGAGGGGCATTACCACGGCTGGCACGAATTCGTCGATCTCGGCATGAACGCGCCCTACGACAAACCGACCTCGCTTGGGATATTACCGGGCACCGTCGATTGTACGGTCGTCGTGAAGCCGGATTTGGCAAAACTTGAGGAAGCGCTAAAGAGTGATGACGATATCGGCACGATCATCTGTGAGGTGTCGGGAGCGAACTACGGCAGCGTGCCATTGCCGGACGGGTTTTTGCCAGAATTGCGGCGCCTTGCCGACGTGCATAAAGCCGTGTTGATTTTCGACGAAGTGATCACCGGGTTCCGCTGGAGTCCGGGTGGGCGGCAAGCACGCGATGGGGTGATTCCGGATCTGACCACAATGGCCAAGATCGTAACCGGCGGCATGCCAGGTGGGGCCGTTGGTGGTCGGGTGGAATTCATGCGCTTGCTCGATCCGTCGGTCGAATTTCGCGGCAAGACGCCGGGTGTCACGCATAAAGGTACCTTTAATGGTAATCCACTGGTCGCGGCGACCGGCGTAGCGGCTTTATCGGAAATTAAGACTGGTATGCCCAACAAGCTGGCGGATGCGGCGGCGGAACGCTTGCGCACCGGCATGCGGAAAGTCATCCAGCAGCATCAGGTTGCGGGCGCGGTCTATGGCGAAGCATCCACATTCCATCTCTATCTTGGCGAAGGCGCAGCGGATGGCTCGGTCGCCGAGCTGGGGGCTGAGAAAATTCGTGGCATCGACAAAGGCACCGTGACCGCGATGCAGGGCGGCTTGCGTAAACGCGGCGTCGATCTGATGTCCCATATGAGCGGCGTCACCTCGATGGCTCATACGGATGCGGATATCGATGAGACCTTGGAAGCCTTTGAGGACACGGTGCAAGAGATGATCGGCGCTGGACATATCGGCGGCGCCTGATCGGCTGAATGGATTCCGTCACGCAATTCGCCCTGGGCGCGATCGTGGGAACGGCCGTGCTCGGAAAAAGTATAGGCGTGCGCCGAGCTGCGATCACGGGCGGACTGCTCGGTACTCTGCCGGACCTTGACGTCTTCTTTCCTGCCGATGATCCCATCGATAGCTTCGTTGGACACCGAGGGCCTAGTCATTCGTTGATCGTGCATTTGATGGTGGCTCCCGTCATCGGAGAGACGTTGGTCCGGTGTTTTCAAACGCTGAAAGAATATCGCGCGCGAGCTTATATTGCAGTCTTCCTTTGCCTGGCGACACACGCCCTATTAGACGCCATGACAATATATGGGACGCGGCTGTTTTGGCCCGTTTGGCCGGAACCATTGGGCCTCGGGTCGATTTTTATCATTGATCCGCTCTATACGCTGCCGCTCCTGATTGTGACCTTATGGGCGTTCTTCAGGCGGAATTGGAGCGTGAGGTTCGGTAAAGCGGTAACGTTATCCCTGATGATATCCAGTCTCTATCTCGGATGGACGGTCGTTGGGCAGAAAATTGTCGAGGCGCGGGGTACGGCATATTTGACGGATCGAGGGATCGAACCACAATCGATTGTCGCCGGGCCAACGCCGCTGAATTCTTTGTTTTGGCGTATGATAGCCATCGACCGCGATGTTTATTACCACGTCTATATGCCGATTTTCGGGAGCGATAAAACCGTCACGGCGTATCGTCATACCCGCTGGGAGTTGTCGGTTTCCTGTTGGGCAGAAAGAGCTGTTGCGGGAAAGGGGATCGCAGGGGTCTTGGCCCGGTTCGCCGATGGGTTCTATCAAGTGACCCTGCGGGATGCCACCGTTCTGGTGTCCGATGTGCGCATGGG
>CAXAGK010000565.1:0-2568 GCA_963968305.1 uncultured Rickettsiales bacterium
TCGCGTCCTCGCGTCCTTGCTGGGCTGAGGGGTAACAGGTGGCGTGTTGAGGGTCGTCCGGGGTCATGGAGGGCTCCGTCGGTCAAATACTGTAAGAGGTGAGAATGCGATGCCTGGAATTAGAGTTCATTCTTTCGGACGTCGTCATTTGCTCCTGTTATATCGATTCAAGAATGCTCTGTGATTCTGACGGTAACGGGCGAACATTACCCAATCGACCGACCCGGCCAGCAAGAAATGCAGGGTCATGGCGAATGCGATGAAAAATGCGAATATGAAGGCGAAAGCCACGAATCGATGAATGTCCGCAAACGCAATTCCGAGGTTCGCCCAAAGATACAATCCGCCGAAATAACTGACAGGAATAATCACTCCCCACAAAAGCTGCCGCTTTGCTTTCGTGATATGCCGCTCAATGAAGGCCTGCTCTTGGGGCGAAAGGATGAGCCGTAATGACTCGTTGGTTACCGCAGAGGGAGAGTTGGGCAAAGAGTCCGATGGCATGCGATGGTCCGAATAACACTAACCGCAGCCACTATTCTATCGGCATTCCTGTCCTTGTGCGAATAGCATTACGGTTTCCTGAGCGTTTCTAATTCTGCACCCAGGCCAACGCGCTCTTAATGAAGCCCGGTAATTCGCGTTCATGAAGGGTGTCGATATCAACGACAACACTCATGCCGGCGCGGAGCGGCGGATCGTAGGGGCTGTCGAGCAACTTGAACTTGATCGGGATGCGCTGCACCACCTTGACCCAGTTGCCCGTCGCGTTTTGCGGTGGCAAAAGCGAGAATTCCGCGCCCGTCGCCATGCTGATGCTTTCCACTCTGGCGCGCCAGATGCGGTTGGGATAGCTGTCGATGCTGATATTCGTATCTTGGCCGACCTTTACGTGGGTGAGATCGGTCTCCTTCAGATTGGCCTCGACCCAGATATTGCCGGTTGCGACGACGGAGAATATTGGCGTACCCGCCTTCACGAATTCGCCGGGTTCCAGCGAGATATTGGTGACAATTCCACTGTCCGGAGAGCGAATTTGCGTCCAGCTGAGGCGCAGTGCCATGCGTTCACGTTCGGCGAAGGCTTCTTGGACCAACGGATGCTCGTCGATTTGCTTCGACAGATCGCCGCCCAGAAGTGCCAAGGCGCGGGAAATTTCCTGCCGGATGGCGAGAATGCGTTGCTTGGTACTGTTGACGTTGTGCCGCGATTCATCGAGACGCGATTGCGAGACGACGCCGCGATTCTTGAGCTTCACTTGGCGATCATACTCGGTCTTGAAGTAGGCGAGGTCGCTCTGCTGAACCTTCAATTCAGCTTGTTTCTGGCGGTAAATGGCTTGCAGTTCGTGAATTTCAGCTTTGATACTGTCGAGCTTCGCAGTCGCTTGATTAAGAGCGATCTGGAACGGTTCGGGATTGAGGCGGAACAACATTTGCCCGGCTTCAACCTTGTTGTTCTCGGAGGTCAGCACCTCGATGACCCGGCCCGGCACATTCGTGCTGATCGCGATTTTATCGGCTTTCACATAGGCATTCTCGGTCGAAACGAAACGGCCGCCAATGACATAGTAGTAGCTGCCGGCAATCACCACGGCGATGGGGCCTAAGATCATTAGTCCGAGGCGGACGAGGTTTCGTGTGCGCCGGCGATGCCGTGGCGATGCTTTCGAATATTCGGGTTTCTCGGCTTCCGTCGTTTCGGCTTCCGGTACCTCTTTGTTTTCAGCTTCTTCGCTCATTTAATCGTCAGCTCCTAAAGCAACGCGCGGTTCGTTCTTTTCGAAAATTTCTGCGTCGTCCGCATCGACAAGATTGGTTTTCATTCGGATCAAGGTTTCGATTAGCGTTTCGCGTTCCTCGCTGGAGAAACCATACAGTGCGGTTTCTCTCGTCTCGATCAGGAACACGGCAAGCTTGTCCAGCATCGGCATCGACTTTTCCGCCAGGAACAGACGCCACGCCCTTCGGTCCGTCGGATCGGGGCGCCGCTCGACCCAACCGCTTTCTTCGAGACGGTCGATATGCCGTCCCAAGGTGACATTCTCCACTTCCAGCAAGGCTGCGAGTTCGTTCTGCCGGGCACCTTCGTGGCGGCGGAGGAACATCATCACGCGCCATTGTGCCCGCGTCAGCCCGAGCGCCCGTGCCTGGCGGTCGAAACGGTTGCGCATTTGGCGGGACACGTCGTTCAGCAGGAAGCCGAGACTGCGGTCCAGATTTTCGTCGAACATACTGTGATCGTTCATAATCGCACATTATTGAGCTAGCTTACTATAAGCCAGCTTCTTTTAAGCTTGCTGGTTATTCGCGAGGCTTTGCTTAGAGTAAGGAAATGAAAGGCAAGTTTCGCAAACCGTTGCGACGCAGCCTCTCGTTGCCGCTTTTGCCACTCTACGGTTTGGGAGCGCAAGGCTGGGTGCCCGAGATATTTGCGAATGCGGAAATTCGGACACAGACGCTGATCTTCTCGACCGTGGTTATCGTGCTTGCCGTCGCGGTGTTCACCACGTGGCTTCCGTTGGTCAAACTGTCGCAAGCGACCTCGTTTTGACCTTGGTTGTATTCA
>CAXAGK010000566.1:0-2547 GCA_963968305.1 uncultured Rickettsiales bacterium
TCGCTATTCTGTCACATTGGGACTTCTACCGTCCTATGAATGAGGAAGGCAGCGCAATGAGAGTATGTGGATTGGTCGGATTTATTTGTGCCTTGATCTTGTTAACCGGCGATACCGTTTCAGCACAAGATCTGAAATTTTTTGAAGGTCACGCGGTGAAATCTAATGGCACTGGAGCGAAGAAACTAAAATTTACGGATACGGATGCGGCAAATACTGAAGAATTTGTTGATATTTGTAGATCTATGTGTGAAGATGGCGATGCAGATGGTAAAAACGGTAGTTGTGGTGGATTTGTCGTCAACTACACCAATCGGACTAAAAGCACTCCGAAATATTGCGTTTTCAAAAAAGAAGGTTCGCAGCCATATCGGAAGTCAAGCAAGGATACGTATATGCTCTCAAAGTACGAATTGCAATTGACATTCCATATAATGCGCGACATAGAAATGACGGTAGGCGGTGTCGCGATGACCACAGACCATATTACGCCTTCTGTGGTGGCAGACGAGATAATGCCGGAAATTAACCGTATGTGGAAGCAAGCCGGTATTCATTGGAATCTCGAGGAAGTAATCCTTGAGAATGTGACGAAGGAAAATTTTGTTGGGGTTCCGGAAGGATATCCAAGAAATGGTGGTATATTTTTTGAAGGCCACGCCGTAAGCGGTAATTCTGTTGCAATGCCGAACCTAGATTTTACCGACACCGAGGCACAAAATTTTGAGGAATTTGTTAATTTTTGTAAATCAACGTGTGAAGAAGCCGACGCAGAGGGTGAAAACGGTATGTGTGGTGGATTTGTCGTCAACTACACCGATGGAACCAAAAGCACTCCAGATCGTTGCGTATTTAAAAGTGCAGGTTCGGAGCCATATCCGAGGCCCAGCAAGGATACCTATATGCTCGCAGGAAACACTTATGATGAGCTGAGATCTATTGTCGAGAATGCTACACGCGATGCTGACGGAAGATCAGATCCACGGCGTCTAATCCCACTTTTTCTTTTTATGGATCCAGAGAACCGAATTGAACGTGACGAATTCGGTACAAATAATTTCCATGTCTACATCTATCCGTTCATTGGCAACACTAGCCAAGGAAATGCCATGCGATCATCCGATGGGCGATCATTTGGGTTTCACACTGTAATTGGTGCTTGGACAAACAAGCACAACAGCGGTGGAGCACCCGAAGTAGCGCTTATCAAAGAGGAATGGAACGAATGGGATCGTATCAATCGCGGGTCCCTTTCCCGAACTATAGGTCATGAAGTCGGGCATGTTTTAGGTCTTAATCATAACGACTGTGCGGGCAATTGCATGATGGGACCGACGCACGGCTATCTTCTAACAGAGGCACAAATTACTACCGCTCAGGAACACGCCGCAATGAGAATCAATGATTCATGTGAACCTTTGAGTGCATGCGGTTATTCGGGCAATATTGACATATTTTTTGGTGACTAATGTTGTTTGGTACCTTAGGTCTATAAACCGGTTCAAGGTTGCAAAAACCCTCGTTCGATTCAATATGAACGGGGGTTTTTTCCATAGGAACCAAAATAACCCACCAATAATGTCGTTGGCCCTCCTTATCACCCCTCGCCGCCATCGCCACCACCGCGCAGATCCTCACGGCCATCATCGTCAACGCTATCGTCAGGCGCTTGTTGGTGCGCTGTATCCGCTGATTCTGCTGCTCGACCTGCTCCAGTCGTTGCTCGATAGTCATTATGCTACCTCCGTTTTTTTAGTCCGCTATCCATTAACTCTCCTGCTTAGAGTCTGAATCTGAATTTTCAAGATGTGGATGGGATGGACTTGGATCTGCTGCCTCCTCAGTCCCGTTACCGTCTTCCTTGGGATCTTCACCAAAGCCGTTCGGTCCGATAGTTCCTGATTTACAGGCCCAAATGAGAAGGATAATTGTGCCGACAAGAACTACGAAGTGCAGTAGAAACCACCATCCCGATTTGTCTATATCATGGAGGCGCCGGACAGAAACTGTGAGGGAGGGTATGGCTACGGCAAGGCCGAAAATTGCGCTGAGTGCCATTTGGCCGGGGTCCATGGAATCCACTCCAAACGCGACCATCTCGATGACACTCAATCCTACCGAAAATATGAGACAAAAGAGGCTGAAGTACCAGTACTCCGCTCTGCGAGCACGTCCGCTGAAAACCGCGTATTTCTTAAGGCATAAAACGAACCAATGCATGGCTTATATTCCTTCTGCCAAAGGTTACAATAGTTTGCCGACCTCGCAGAATACAAGGCCGACTATGGGAGCGTTAATTTTACGAAATCCGATAGGACCGCACCAGCAAAAGCCCCCGTCGCATCCAAGCGGCGTGGGTGGCGCTCGTCAGGCGGCGTCTACGGCGATCTCAGCGGCAGCAGGGCGTGCGTGTGGCGGTATATGCGGGTTCGCCGGCATCAGCGGCGGGTGGGTGTCGGTTCGCCTAAGCGATGCGCAGTTCGGGTAGGTCAGTGCGGACCTCGCCGCTGGGCCTATTTGCGAGAGCTTTGCGAATTTTGGGCGACA
>CAXAGK010000567.1:0-2544 GCA_963968305.1 uncultured Rickettsiales bacterium
TCAAATTCAAATCTTCGGGTGGATCAAACTCGATGCTCTCATCAAGCTCGGAATACCAATCCATTGAACGATGTGGCACACCATACTCATGCTCTAAAATACCTCTCATCCATAGCTGGGCACTCGACTGGAACTGCTTAACACCCATTTTACAGCCAATAAGGTCTTTCGGCTCTTTAAAGCCTTTTTGGGTATTGATGAACATGAAGCCGTGGCGGAACCGACGGTGCAAAAATACCGGGATACCCTCAAATGGCATCCCCTGATCGCGGGCCACGAGATAAGATGAACACGAGCATTCCGCGACATCAAAGTCCTGATTGCGCAAAAATCGCCAGTGACGGGTTGTTGAATCCATCTTGGTCAGGATGTTGAGCTTGATACCATCAGGCTTAACCGTTCCATCCTTGAGAGCGCGGACGATTTCGTAATCGCCCATCGCCAGTGTCAATTCCAGCTCTTGTCCCATCGTGTTTCCTCCCAGCCACTCGAATAGCGGCGTTTTATCGAAATTTATTTAGAGGCCGAGCCTCTATGAATTATTCAGAATTTCTTTCATACGCTGCGGCGTGACCGGCAATTGGGTAATCGCACCCGGAATGCCGACCGCCTGATCAATCGCCCCGGCAATTGCCGCACCAACACCGTTGATTCCACCTTCACCACCACCCTTGAGGCCGAGCAAATTATGCGGGCTCGGCGCATCTTCAGTGATCATACACTCAACGGTGGGCACGCAATCCAGAGTCGGTATCATATAATCAGCAAAGGTCACCGCCATGGGCTCACCTTCGTCGCTATAGACGAACTCTTCATACAAAGCGCCGCCGATACCCTGGATACAACCGCCAACCAGCTGCCCTTCGAGCAGCATCTCATTGACCATACAGCCGACATCATAGGCGACCATGAAACGCTCAACATCGATACTACCGGTTTCAGGGTCGACCTTCACGACAGCAAAATGAATGCCATAAGGAAAAGCAGATTCCTTGGTCTTGTGAAAGTCTTCTGCGGCCAAACCTTCTTCGTTGCGCCGCGCAATCTCGGCCAGAGTGATCGAAGGTCCGGACGATTTATCCGTAACAATGACTGTACCATCGACAATATCGAGCGAGTCAGCAGGCAACTGCAACATCTCCGCCGCCAGATCGAGTGCCTTAGTCCGGAGGGTCAGCGCCGTCACATTGACCGCACTGCCAGTCATCACTGTTGCTCGCGCGGCATGTGCGCCAATGCCATAGGGAATCAGATTAGTCTGACCATGAATAACAGTGATACGCTGGTAATCGACACCGAGTGCGTTGGCGCAAATCTGCGCCATTGTTGTCTCGAAACCCTGTCCCAGCGAAGCTCCGCCGGTCAGAATCTCAATAGCGCCATTTTCATCGACCGAGATACGCGCGCCATCGGACGGGCCCTTGCCGCTTTCTTCGACAAAGACGCCGATACCGGACCCGACCATCTCCCCCGCCGCACGACGGCGTTCGAGATCGGCTTCCATCTCATCCCATTTGAGCCAATTAAGCGCCTTGTCCAAAAGCTGGGGATAATCACCATTGTCGATTTCCATATCTTCGACACCCGGTTCATCGAAATTGAGAGAGAATGGCATTTGATCAGAAGTAATGAGATTGCGGCGACGCAGCTCGATGCGATCAATGCCCAGTTTCACGGCCAGCGCATCCATCAACCGCTCGCGGACAAAGGTACTTTCGAACCGGCCCGGGGCACGATAGGTCGCCGCAGGTGTCTTGTTGGTCAGCCGAAAATGACACAAAGCGCGATAGGCTGGTACATTATAGGCCCCCGTCAGCATGCACATCGTCCGGTTCGGCACGTTGGCACCGTGGGTCCGGACGTAACCACCCTGATCATGGAAGAACTCGTCTTCCATCCCAAGGATCATGCCATCCTTATCGACTGCAATTTTCACTAAATGATGCTGATTACGACCCTGATTAGCCGCCATCATGTGTTCCTGGCGGTCTTCAATCCATTTCACCGAACGTCCCAGACGCATCGCGGCGACCAGCACCAGCACATCCTCCGGATAAAGCTCTCCGCGAATGCCAAACCCACCACCGGTATGACCCTCATGAAGCTCTATCTTGTCTTCATCACGCCCCAGCATCCGGACCAAAGTATCGCGATTTCGATGGGGTACCTTCGCGGCGCCATAGAGTTTCAGGATATCTTCATCAGCATCATAGACGCCGATTGCGCCTCTGGTTTCCATTGGCACGCCGGAATGGCGGCCGGTCCGTAGATCAAGTTCAATAACGGTATCTGCGGCAGCAAAGGCCGCATCGACATCACCATAGCTATGAGTCAACAACCCGGCTTCAGAACTCAACCCGTCATCAAATTCGCCAGGCTCGTCATCGGCGGAGGAAATTACCCGCAATTGCTGGACATTGATCACCACCAGATCGGCGGCATCTTCCGCAATATATGGATCTTCGGCAAAGATCGCGACGACCGGATCACCAACATAGCGTACCCGGTCAGTGGCCAAAACATTCTGGCGGAACGGTTTGAGCT
>CAXAGK010000568.1:0-2543 GCA_963968305.1 uncultured Rickettsiales bacterium
TTTAAAGCCTGTAGCTTCCAGGATATTACCGGTCAGCGCATTACGAACGTCGTGCAGACACTCAAGGTCATTGAAGCAAAGGTCGACGGCGTGTTACAGGCATTCGGTGATGATGTCGCGCGAGAGCGTAAAACGAATCTTGATGCGGAATTAGATACGGCGTCTGACCGGGCGGATGAGCAAATCCTATACGGTCCCCAATCCGAAGGCGAAGCGTCTTCACAGGAAGATATAGAGAAGCTTCTCGCCAGCTTTGATTAATTTAGACGATCAAAACAGCCGCGAAGATAGTATTGAATCGGTTAAACCTGCGGGTTCTTATTTAGTACTAAGCTTATTTCTTTTATTACTTGCTTTCTTTATACTGCTAAATGCTATTTCTATCAGAACTGAGGTAAAGTCTCGGGCGGTTATGGATTCCTTGCTTTCCACGTTCCGGACAGTGGAGAGTTCCACTCAGTCCGCGCAAACATTTTTGTCGAGCTTAGGGGCGACACCGGAGCCCGAACAATTGGTCGACGAAATGCGTCGACTTTGGATGACGGCGGTTCCCATCGCCGAGATCGAAGTCTTAACCGGTGGTCGTACGATGCAGTTGAGACTTCCGGCGAATATGATTTTTCCCGGTGGCCAGGCGTTGCTCAGGAAAGACAGGCGACGTTTACTTGGAAACGTGGCAAATGTGTTGGCGATGGTGGCGCCGGGGTATTCGAACGAGCTGGAATTGTTGATAGGGACAAATTGGCGGGCAGGCGAAAGATTGGACTTTGATGTCAACAATTTGGAAATCTCCCGAGCGGTCGAATTCGCGAATGAATTAATTGCGAGCGGTGCTCCGCGCGACACCGTTTCGATTGGTATAAGGGAAGGCGATGGGCGGGAGTTGGAGTTCCGATTCTTTGTCCGTAGCAAGGCGATGGCGCGCGTCGAATTCCAACAGTTTTCAGAGTAACCGATGTTTGCAGAGGAGCATCAACCGGAACAAAATACACAGGTCTCAACCTGGTTGGTCACCTTCGCCGATGTCATCGCGCTGATGCTCGCATTTTTTGTGATGCTGTTTTCCATGAGCAATATTCAAACGGAGACATGGGACGCTATAATTTCGCGGGTATCATCTTCCGAGACACCTAAAAAGGAAGAAACGCCAAGGCCGCAAGCGACAAAGAATATAGCGACGGTTAAAGTTAGCGAAGCTTTGTCGCTCGACTATTTGGCAAATGTGTTGGAGGAGCATCTTTCGGTGGACGCGTTGTTAAACGATGCGTCGGTACATCGTCTCGACGGATTGGTTGTCGTTTCGCTGCCGTCGGATACGATGTTTCCTGCGGGTGAAGCTGGATTAACCGAAGCGGCGCGCGAGGCTTTGTTTCGTATGGGGGGAATTATTGCAAGTATCGGCAACAGGATCGACGTGAGAGGCCATACGGACCCGGTATCGACGACGGATGGCACATACGCATCGAAATGGACGATATCGTTGGCACGTGCAGCCGCTGTCGCTAATGAATTGCGACGTACTGGTTATGGTCGCCAAATTCCAATCTATGGTCTTGCGGATACCCGGTTTATTCATCTGGACGAACAAATTCCCGAATCTGCCCGTTTCGTGTTGGCCCGCCGGGTAGATGTCGTTGTGCATCCGCATTCGGGTGATATTTGATGGCGATCATGCGTCTCTTCATTGTTGCCCTTGGATTGCTGTTCGTTGCAATTCCTGCATATTCACAAGAAAACGTGCGAGTTCGTGGAGGAGGGCATGCGGAATTTGGTCGTTTGGTTTTCGATTGGCCTGCGAGCGTCGGCTACAAAGCGGAAATTGCTGGGCGCAATCTGATCGTTAGGTTTGATCGTCCGATGTCGACGAATTTTGAGGCCGCGGTTTCCACTCTGGACGATTTTGTAAGTGGTGCGAGTTTGTCCGGAGACAATAAAACCGCGACGATCCGCCTTTTAGGGGATTATTCCCTGCGGACTTTCGAGAACGGCAACTCGATTGTGGTGGATGTGGTCCGCAAGCCGGGTGATGAGTCGGTGGGTGGATCGTCCGCACCCACGCTTAAGGTGCGTAAAGGGCAGCATCCAAATTACGATCGTCTCGTCTTCGATTGGACCCGCCCGGTCGAGTATAATGTTTCGCGCGATGGCGGCCGCCTCAGTGTTGGTTTCAATCGACCGGCCAAGATTGATATTGCAGCGTTACGTTCGGGATTGGGGCGTGGATTCACCAAGCCGGCGGCAAAGACGGAACCGACGAAACTGACATTTGCCGTCGACGTAGACGCGTCGGCTCGAATTCGGCATTTCCGTGCCGGCAACAAAGTGGTTTTGGATGTCTTCCGGAGCACAGACGATAAAACGGCGCAAGTAAGTCCAAAAACCACAACGGCACAGCCGCAATTATCGGCGGCACCTGTCGTTCCCGTGAAACGAGATGCTCCTGTCGAGAAAGGTAATAAAAGCGAAGCGAAATCGACGGGGCCGGTCCTACTTGTCCCCCAAGACAAGAAAGCCGATACGGCGAAAGAGGCAATATCCACGGC
>CAXAGK010000569.1:0-2523 GCA_963968305.1 uncultured Rickettsiales bacterium
ATGTTCCGACGGCTGGCCAAAGCGATTGACCCAGGCGACCTGGAATCCGAAATGCGATGCGGCCCAGGCATCCCAAGCGTTGGAGGACATGAAGCAGATTTCTCGTGGCTCGCAGGAGAAACGAGCGGTCGCCATTTCGTAGACCCGCGGATCGACCTTAAAGGCACCAACGTCATCGACCGAAAGCGATGCATCCAAGAGCTCGCTAAGTGTCGAATTAGCGACGGCCGAATCCAACATATCGCGCGACCCATTGGAAAGGATGCCGGTTTGCTTGCCGGCCTCCTGTAGCGTCTTAAGGACGCGCGGCACCTCGGGATAACAGTTGAGTTGCAAATACAGGTTCGTCAGTTTGTCGCGTAGCACGGCATTCTCAATACCGGACTCCGACAGCGCATAATCTAACGCCTCTCCCGTCACGTGCCAGCATGGTACGAATTCTCCCATGAGGCTGCGGAGCCAGCTGTACTGAAGTTGTTTGCCGCGCCATGTGTTGGAGACCTGATCCGCTTTATCGCCCAGATCGGTGCGGCATTTCTCAGCTGCGGAATGGACGTCGAAGAGCGTTCCATAAGCATCGAACACGCAAGCTTTCACGTCACTGATTTTTGCATCTAACATCGGCTAGTTCTTTCGTTGAAGATGTTCAGAATTCGCCGCGCTTTAAGGCGTGACAGAATTTTGTTTCGGTGTGAAGCTTGTCGCGGGTGATAAAGAAAAGTCCTTTCCGTCGCGGCGGCCCCGGTACACGGTAAAATTCTCCAAGACCCGTTGAACGTAATTTCGAGTCTCGTAGAAGGGGATGGATTCAATCCAATCGACAGCATCTTCGACCGAACGATTCGGATCGCCGAACGATTTCAGCCAACGGCTGACCCGGGACGGCCCTGCGTTATAGGCAGAGAGGGCCAGGATGGGGGACCCCTCGTAATCTTCCAGCAATTTCAGTAAATAAGCGCGGCCGATTCGAACGTTATAGGTCGGGTCACCGGTCAGGCGCGCCCGGGAATACGGAATGCGCAAACGCTGCGCCACGCGATGGGCCGTCTTCGGCATCAATTGCATCAAACCGCGCGCGCCCGCATGGCTGATGGCCTTCGGGTCGAAAGCGCTTTCCTGCCGCACGACGGCTTTGACGAAGGCCGGGTCCGGCTTCTTCTTCAAGGCCAAGCGCAAATCTGGATAGCCAAGACGGCTGAGGACGACACCGTCGCGCAGCGCCTTCTTAGCGACGTGGATCGCCAAGTCGTCGCGCCGTTGTTCGCGGGCAAGGTCGGCCACTAAGGTCCAGTCGTTAGCGGATTTGGCGCTGCGTGCCAATTGTCGGACGAACGGATCGATTTCGTCTCGGAGGCCAATTGCCGACATCATCTTTACCAGACGCACCAATTCCAAACTTTCGAAGGCCTGCACGGTGGCTTCATCGGGTTTTGGTTCCGGCGGGAAGCTCGGTCGGGATTCCGGCGGCAGTTTTGCCGCTGCGAGTTGGCCGTAGAATGATGTTACATGGGCCGCCGCGACCGCGTACCATTCCTGTGATATCTTGACCTTACCGTCGGCTTCCGCCGCCCGACCCGCCCAGTAAGCCGCCCGGGCCTTGCTGACGGGGTAGGAAACATTGTCGAACATACGTTTGAAATGCTCGAACGCGTTGACGTATCGATTGAGCGACCGCAATGCGATCCACCCGGCCAGCCATTCACCTTCAGCCAAACCCAATCCGCCGATTTGGCGATGTTCCTTCGCCAAGGCGTAAGCTTCGGCGGACTGTCCTTTGCGTAATAGCCAGCGGGTCATAATACGCCGTTCCGCCCACCATTTTTCCGGTTTGGTGCGCGGTTTACCCGCTAAGTTCAGCATATCGATCGAGCGTTCGTAGAGCCGGTTCTTTCGCCGCCACCGGATCCGCTCATAGACAAGACCCGGATCGCTTTGAAGACGAGGTGGCACTTTCGAGACCGCATAATCGACGCCCGGTTCGCGGCGCATCAACGCGATTCGCGCGAGGCCAAGCCATTGATAGTCGTGCGGCATTCGCCGTAGATGACGGCGCGCGCTGGAAATGCGGCGATTCCAGAGAAGCCTGTCCAACCGGGCAATATGATCTTCGGCGCGAAATAACTTCCGGAAGCGTTTTCGGAACTGCTTTTCGACACGGTAGCCCATATCGATGTTGATCCACGCGTAGCGCGCGATTTGAGTGGCTTCTGAGAGACGCTTTTCTGCCAACAGCGTGCGGACCAGATGAAACGAGCCGAGCCCGGTCGTCGGGCGGTGGTTGGCAAACCAATTCAGGATGTCGGATTTCGGTGTCTTCTCGGTCATCGCCTCTTCCGCCCGGCGGCGCAATTTTGCCTGCTGCGGCCAGTGGGGATAGGTGGCAATAAACGCCATGATCTGGTCGAACGACACTCTTTCTCGGCGGTCGATAATCCGCATCCAGAGCAAGGCTTTTTCCGGCAATTTTTCCTGAACGTTTTTGATCCGTCGGTCGGCGAGCGACCACTTGCCCTTGCCGGCATC
>CAXAGK010000570.1:0-2512 GCA_963968305.1 uncultured Rickettsiales bacterium
TCGGAGTCGAAGCCGAGGGGCTGGCCGGCCCAATCGCTGATCACACCGCCGGCCTGCCGCACGACCTCGATGACGGGCATGTAGTCCTGCACTTTCATCTCCGCTTCAGCGACAAGGTGTGCATAGCCGGATGCGAGCAGCCCGTAGGCGTAGCAATCGATGCCGTAGCGCCGGTACTTGGTCCGTGCCGCCAATTGTCCAAACCGTTTGGCCAAGTCGTCTGTGTTGAACATTTCGGGTGTCGTCGCATGAACGGTGATCTCATCGAGCGCTGTCACGTCACCGGTGTGTACCACTCTGCCGTTTAATTTTGCACCGTGCCCCGCTGCACCAATCCAGCGCTCGCCGAGGACCGGCTGATCGATCATACCGAGGACAGGGTTCCCTTGAAACGTGAGGCCAATCAGGTTTGTGAAAACCGGGATGCCGTTGAGAAATGCTTTCGTGCCGTCGATGGGGTCGAGCACCCAGACGTAATCCGCGTCCATGCGAAGATTGCCGTATTCCTCGCCGCTGATGCCGTGCTCGGGGTGAGTCTCCTCGATCATACCCCGTTGCCTGGCCTCGATCTCACGGTCGGCGATGGTGACCGGGCTCTCGTCGGATTTCGTCTCAACCGCGAAGCTGCGCCGGAAATATTTCCCGGCGATCTCACGCGCTGCGTCGGATAGACGGTTCGCCAGATCGATAAATTCGTGTTGGCATGTCTCAGGCATTTGCACCCCTCAAACGAAAAAGGACGGCCAAGCCGTCCTTCTCGATAAACCGCTATGGCGGCTTATTGGAACGGTTTTGGACTATCCGACAGAGCCGTCAGGTATGCGATAATCGCTGCCCGGTCGCTCGATTTTTTTAGGCCAGCGAAAGACATTTTTGTGCCTTTCAGATACGCCTTCGGCTTGAACAGGAACTTGTTGAGTTCTTCAAACTCCCAATTCGCGGCCATACCTTTCATTGCGCCGGAGTACTTGTATCCCGCCGCTGATGCGGGTTTGCCACCCACGATATTCCAAAGGTTTGGGCCAACTTTGTTCGGGCCGCCCTTGGTGAAGCTGTGGCAAGCGGCACATTTCTTGGAGACCTTCTTGCCCGCATCCACAGTCGTGGACGCTAGCATGGCCATGATCGGCTCCGGACCCGCGGGTACGGCGACGGTTGCCACAGCGGCGACCGGCACATCGCTAGAGATCATGTAGGCTGGCTTCTCCAGCTCTTGCGGATGGTAAAGCATGTGCGCCGCGAAGCCCGTCATCATTGCGAGCAACCCCGCGCTTAAAACCGCGGCGGCGATTTTATTCATAAACAGCGGATCATTACCCATAGACAAAATCCCTCAACGCTCCGTGTGGCGCCTAGACTGACGACAAAACCAACTCTTCGCGGGTTTACGCAAAAATCAGTTCACCAGTCCTTTGGCGCGATATAAGCTGCGGCTTAACCTATACGAACCATTATCGAATCCAAGTTTAGGCCAGCAGACCACCTAGCGGCATAATGCCGCATCGAGCCCCCTGATGAAAAGCCTGTATTGAGAGTAATGCCTTCAAATCCCGTCATTTTAATTCCCGCCCGGATGGGCTCGAGCCGTTTTCCGGACAAAGTCATGGCCGAGATCGCGGGCGCGCCGATGATCGTCCAGGTCTGGCGCCGCGCCATGGAAGCCGATCTCGGACGCGTGGTCATCGCCGCCGCCGAGCCCGTCATCGTCGAGACCATCGAGGCGGCGGGAGGCGAGGCCGTTCTGACAAACCCCGACCATCCTTCGGGCTCTGACCGCATATACGAAGCGTTGCGGAAGATCGATCCGGAGGGATGGCACGATGCGGTGCTGAACGTGCAGGGCGATCTGCCGACCATCGAGCCGGATTCGATCCGTGCCGCTTTGGCGCCATTGTCGGACAGCGCCGTGGATATCGCGACTATTGGGGCTGAGATCGCGATCGAGGCCGAACGCACGGATCCGAATGTGGTGAAGGCGGTCGTCGCCATCGATCCTCTGGCACGGTCGGGGCGCGCATTGTATTTCACTCGGGCGACAGCGCCGTCCGGTGAGGGTCCGCTATATCACCACATCGGGCTCTATGCCTATCGCCGCGCGGCGTTGGAGCGATTTGTTTCTCTGCCGCCCGGTGTTCTGGAGCAACGCGAGAAACTGGAACAATTGCGCGCATTAGAGGCCGGCATGCGGATCGATCTCGCCCTCGTTGACACGGTTCCGCTCGGTGTCGATACTCCCGCCGACTTGGCGCAGGCCCGCGCCGTTCTTGCCTCTTAGTGACGGAAACCCTCGAAGTGATGGAAACAACAACATGAGCGGGAAAATTGCCTTCCAAGGCCTTCCCGGCGCGTATTCGGACATGGCGTGCCGCGCCGTCCATCCAGATATGGAAACTCTACCATGCGCCAGCTTCGAGGATATGTTCCAGGCGGTGGAGGAGGGTGCAGCCGAACTGGCGATGGTGCCGATCGAGAATACCGTCGCCGGCCGGGTCGCGGATATCCACCATCTGTT
>CAXAGK010000571.1:0-2511 GCA_963968305.1 uncultured Rickettsiales bacterium
CAATTCATCTGGTAGGAGCATTCCCATGGACATGAAAACGCAATTCTATATCGACGGAAAATGGGTGGCGCCCGCGACACCAAATGAATTAGAAGTTATCAACCCGGCGGACGAGGCCGCATACGCGACAATTTCCCTTGGGAACCGCGCAGACGTGGACGTAGCCGTCGATGCCGCCAAACGGGCGTTTCCGGACTGGGCGGATACACCAGCCGAAGACCGGATAGCGCTGATCGAGAAACTCGCGGAAGTCTACCAATCTCGTATGGAGGAAATGGCCAAAGCCATCTCGATGGAAATGGGCGCGCCAATGAAGCTCGCCACCAACGCGCAAGCCGCCGCCGGGCTCGGTCATATCAAGGCCTTTATCCGCTCGCTAAAAAACTTTTCCTTCGAGCATCCACTGCGCGAAGGGGCGGAAAACCAGCACATGATCTATGAGCCGATCGGTGTGTGTGGCCTGATTACGCCGTGGAACTGGCCGATGAACCAAGTGACGTTGAAGGTTGTCCCGGCGCTGGGATCCGGCTGTACGGTCATCCTAAAGCCGTCGGAAATCGCGCCGATGTCTTCCATGCTGTTTGCCGAATTCATCGACGAGGCGGGCTTCCCGGCGGGTGTCTTTAATCTGGTGAACGGCGACGGCCCCGGTGTTGGTGAGGCGATGAGCGGCCATCCGGGCATCGACATGATGAGCTTCACAGGCTCGACCCGCGCCGGTATAGCAGTGACCAAGGGAGCGGCGGATACCGTCAAGCGAGTGGCGCTGGAGCTTGGCGGCAAAGGCCCCAACATCGTCTTCGCGGACGCCGATGTTGGCCGTGCCGTGAAGGCGGGTGCACGCCATTGTTTCAACAACACGGGCCAATCTTGCAACGCGCCGACCCGAATGCTGGTAGAGCGCTCGGTCTATGAGGAAGCCGTCGCGGTCGCGAAGGAAGCGGCGGAAGGTACCTCGGTCGGCGACCCGGCAGAGGACGGCAACCATATCGGCCCGCTGGTCAGCCAAACCCAGTTCGACAAGGTCCAAAGCCTGATCCAGAAAGGTATCGAGGAAGGCGCGGAGTTGGTCTCCGGCGGGCTCGGGCGGCCAGAAGGCTTTAATCGGGGCTATTTCGTTCGGCCCACGGTGTTCGCCAATGTGCGCAACGACATGACCGTCGCCCGGGAAGAAATCTTCGGCCCCGTACTCTCCATGATCCCCTTTGATACGGAAGACGAAGCCGTCGAGATCGCCAATGAAACGCCTTACGGATTGGCCTCATATGTCCAGAGCGGCAGTCTCGAGCGCTCCCGCAAGGTCGCCCGTCGCCTACGGGCAGGCATGGTCCACCTGAACGGTGCCTCACAGAGCTCGGGCAGTCCGTTCGGGGGCTACAAGCAATCCGGAAACGGGCGCGAAGGCGGCGAGCACGGCTTGATGGAATTCCTGGAATTGAAGGCGGTCTCGGGCTGGGAGCCCGGCGAGAAATAATCTACTCGAAGAGTTCGCGGAGCTTAAGGCGGTCCTCGTCACCTGGTGCGGCGAAAAGGCCCGTCTTACCGCGCTCAATCGCGAGTGCGTGAATATCGACCAGCATTTCCGCCGTCTTCACCGTGGCGACGCATCCGTCGACCACGGGCGCGCCGTTAACGTCACTCAAGCCCTGGTCGACCAGAAACATGTTGAGTGGATTGCCCGCGACGAGGAACGCGCCCGCGCCCCGCGCAATGGCCTTGCGGGCCGCACCCTGGAAGCGCTTCACATAGGTCTCCGGGTCCTCGTACATCTTTGGGAAGTCATCATATGTGAGATCCAAGCTCTCGCCCGCAACCATGCGTGCCGCCAACCCGTAGCGCCGTCCCAGTTCCTCTACCTGCACCTGGATTTGCTTATTGTGACCGATGACCGCAACGTTCGCTGCTAATTGGCAGGCGAGATAGAGCGTGCTCTCGGTGATGAAGACGACGGGAATACCGAGCAGCTCGCGCAGCTCATAATACCCGTGATCGAATGTGTTGAGCACGGCGACCGCATCGTAGCCCTGCCCTTCCGCCCGCAACGCGCTTTCGATGACACCGGTGACGACCTTGTGCTTCGCCGCGTGGTAGCGATCTTTGCCGAAGGGCGTCACACCGATTCCGAAGATGCCAAATCCTGTCCCGGGGCGGACGACCGTCTTGAGACGCCTCTCCAATGATTGCTCATAGACGCTGCCGTAAGCCGTCCCACTATCCGCCGACAAACCGCTGCCGCTTTGCAACCAGAGTTTCATGAAACCTCTCCCGTCATTCCCGCGAAAGCGGGAATCTAGTCAAACGTCGCAGCCACTGGATTCCCGCTTTCGCGGGAATGACGAGCCTTAGATCACAAATGCTTCCCGAAGAACGCCACCACCGGGTCGATGGCGGTTTGGTCAGTCTGCGTTGCTTTCTCGAAGCGGAACATCTCGATCTCACCGCCTGCGTTTTGGTAGTTGCGCACGAATCGGTCGGGCTCATTTAAATCTGCGCCGCTATCGACGTCGCGGT
>CAXAGK010000572.1:0-2487 GCA_963968305.1 uncultured Rickettsiales bacterium
CGATACGCCGCTTCAACTCAAATGCTCAAACACCAGATTCGGGCATAACTCGACGAGCGGCCGAACCACGCATAATCTGGAATGATAAGTTTTATCAAATGTGTTGGCCCCCTCTTTGCGCATCGAGTTTTGCCGACAAGAGCGCGATATCCGCGAGAAGTGTTCGGCACATCACCGAAGACGGCTATATGAGCGCGGCACGCATAGGTGCATCCATTGTGGGCGCACTCTTAATCGGGTTATTGCTCACGGCGGCACGTCCGTCGCCCGACTCAATCCCAAAAGCGCAGGTGTTTAGCGGCTCCCTGAGGGGTAAGCTCCTCGTCGCTTCTTCTCAGATGAAGGGCAACAGCTTCGAGCGCAGCGTGATTGTGATGGTTGAGCACAATGAAAAAGGCGCATTCGGCCTGATCGTCAACAAACCGGTCAGCCGTGTAGCGAAGGCAAAAGTTTATAAAGGGCTTGGCCCGCCCAACGAGCAGGTGGAGGGTCAGTTCACGATCTTTGTCGGCGGCCCGGTTGAGCCAAAGGCCGGATTTATCATTCATGAGGGCTTGCAGAAATTCGACGGAACTCAAAGCGTCGCGAAAGATCTTTTAGTGAGCCCTGAGCGGCCCGTTATCGAAGCCATGGCCCGAGGAGAGGGACCGGCACGGTATGTGGTTGTCGTCGGTTATTCCGGATGGGCACCGGGTCAGCTCG
Source organism: uncultured Rickettsiales bacterium (assembly GCA_963968305.1). Taxonomy (GTDB): domain Bacteria; phylum Pseudomonadota; class Alphaproteobacteria; order UBA8366; family UBA8366; genus UBA6544. The sequence goes on from CAXAGK010000572.1 coordinate 703, forward strand.
AATCCGAACTTCAACGCCAGGATTGGGTGACGGCTCCACTAGACCGGGATATCATCTTTGACCGGCAGTTCGCCACGAAATGGAAGCGTGCGATGGAAACTCGTTTCCAGACGCTGTAGGAGTGGGTGTCCGATATTTCTTGTGGTGAAGAAAAATCTTACGAGGGGAGTGACATTGTCAGATAACAAATCACCCGGGTTCCAACGTAAGCCCGACTACCCACTGGAGATCGCGCCCTCGGGTAAATCGGTTCGCGTCACCTTATGTGGCGAGGTCATCGCGGAGACGAGCGATGCCCTTGTCATGACGGAATCGGATTACAGCCCGGCCTATTATATTCCGCTCGGCGATGTCCGCCTCGACCTCATGGAGAAGACCGACCATTCGAGCCACTGCCCATTCAAAGGTAATGCCTCCTATTGGACGATCAATGCCGGCGGGCAGACGGCGGAAAATGCCGTCTGGTCCTATGAGACGCCCTTCGACGAAGTCGCGCTCATCCGCGAGACGATGTCCTTCTATACCTCGAAGGTCGACGCCATAGAGGTCGACTGACCCGGATCGTCAAACTAAGTTTTTTACATCCGACATGAAGGTCGGATAGGCATAGACGGTGCTGGAGAGGTCGCTCGCCGGCACGCCGTAGCGCATGGCGAAGGCAAAGATATGGATGACTTCCTCCGCACATGCCTTGCTAGGTGCGCGCCGAGGATTTCACCCGTTCCATTCTCCACCAGGACCTTTGACCAGGCCACGGTCTCCGCATAGGTGCGGCCCGACATCCAGCCGGACAGATCGTTGGTCTTGGCTTCGTAATCCTTTCCAGCCGTATCCGCTTCCACTTCGGTCAAGCCGACTGTTGCGACGGCGGGCACCGTATAGATCGCGGACGGCATGTAACTATAGTCGGGAGTTTTGCTCTCTCCATTGACGATGTTGTCGCCGACCAATCGGCCTTCATATTTGGCGACCGGCGATAGTTGCGCGGTGTGCGAGAGCGCATCTCCGGCGACATAGACGTCGAGGTTCGAGATGCTGCGCAAATATTCGTCGACTTCGATCCGCAAGCCGCAATAGATGACGCGGCCGGCTTCAAGGTCGAGGCCGTCAATATTGGGTACCCGGCCGGTACCGTTGGCGACCCGGGCGGCGGACAAGGGTTTCTTTACTACGTCATGGACGAAAGAGACGGTCAGCGTGTTTCCGTCGGCGGCGATGGATTTCACATCGACGCTCTTCAGGGTTTTCATACCGATCCGTTCGCTCTCCCGTTCGATTTCAACGATCGCACCTGGGTCCATGCGGGTTAAAAGTTGCGGAATGGCTTCCAGGATCGTCACGTTGCAACCGGCGCGTTGTAACACATGGCCGAGCTCCATGCGATGACGCCGTCGCCGATGGAGATCATCGAGTTCGGTAGTGTGGTCATCTCCAGAATATCAACGCTGGTGATCAAATGCGCCGCGCCGTCAATGGCGAGCGGTCGTGGTTTTCCAGCCGGTCGCGATGACGATCTTTCCGGCATCCAAAATTCTGCCGTCGACATCGATCTGATTGCTTCCCGAGAATTTCGCGGGGCCTCGCACCAGCTCGATACCGCGACTCTCTAAGCTGCCGATAAAAGCCGCCGGAGTGCCTTCGACGAAGGTCCGTTCCCGGGCCATTAATGCACCCCAGTCCAGGGAGACATCACCGACGGAAATTTTGTGCTCGCTCGCTCGGTTGATCGCGGCCAAGGTCTGCGCTGCCGCGACCAAAACTTTCTTGGGGACGCATCCGCGTAAG
>CAXAGK010000573.1:0-2476 GCA_963968305.1 uncultured Rickettsiales bacterium
CCAGCATGAGCACCCACGGTGTCCACGCGGGCTGTATCGAGGATATGTGGATCACCGCGATTGAGATCACCAAACGGGCGGGAGGCGACCGCGGGTATCCCGGCCTTGTTGGCCCGTCCGCGGCACCATCGGCAACCCGTCCAACACGGCTGCTTGTGCTCGAGGGTGACGGTTGGAAAATTTTAGATGATGCCAGCAAATCCGCTTTTGAGACCCTGCTCAGCAACCTTTCCGCTGCGGGTGTCGAAATTTTGCGGCGCGGCGATAAGCCTGCCTACGAAGACCTTGAGGGCGCCGTCGAAGGTGCGGGCGGCATCTGCAGCGCCGTCACCAGTTGGGAGAACCGCTGGGCGCAACGCAACTTGGTGAACGAAAGCCCCAACGGTGTCAGTGAACGAGCCCAAGCCATCTTGGCGAAGGCGGAAGCGATGACGCCCGACGACTACCGGGCAGCACTCATGGAGCGCGCAAAAGCACAAATTCATCACAACAGCGTGGCACCCTTCGCCGACGCAATCATAAGCCTGTCCTGCCCCGGACCGGCCCCGCTGCAACCCCGCGACGAGCCGGGCAAGCCATTGGCGCCGCGCCCAACCGGCGATGCGATCTGTAACTATCCAAGCTCGATGCTTTTTGCTCCAGCGGTCACCATGCCGTTGCTCGGCGTCGGTGGATTACCGGTCGGCGTCCAAGTAATCGGCCAACAAGGCGAAGACGCCCGCATGACCGGCATCGCCCGTTGGATATTGGAGAATGTGGCGCCGGTAGCGTGGATTGATGAATTCGAACCGGCTATAAAAACACGCTAGTTCCAGTGGCTGAAAGGGCCGCCGGATTTTGTCCATCCGAGTGCTGCCCTCAGCGACCAACGGCCCGCTCCTAAAATTCCAACACCGAACAATCCAAGAGGTACGATAATGCGACCGAATAAGATCAAGCAGATATGGCGTGACGGAAAATCCGCGACCCTAGGCTGGCTCTCCATATCACATGGTTTCAGCGCCGAGATCATGGCACGTCAAGGTTTCGACGCTTTATGTGTCGATTTACAGCACGGCACCTCGGAGATGAATGACGTGCTACCCATGCTGCAGGCAATCTCGCAGACGGAGACTGTCCCATTCGTGCGCGTCGCATGGAACGATCCGGCGGCCATCATGAAGGCTTTGGATCTCGGCGCATACGGCATCATTGTCCCGCTGGTCAATACACCCGAGGAAGCAGCGCAAGCGGTGGCGGCCTGTCGCTATATGCCTGTCGGTATGCGCTCATCGGGCCCAGTGCGCGCCGCGCATTACGGCGGTGCCAATTATTTCGACGAGGCGAACGAAGAAATCGTCGTCATGGCCATGATCGAGACGCAGGAAGGCCTCGCCAATCTAGACGCCATCTGCGCCACACCTGGCCTTGATGCCGTTTATATTGGACCGGCGGACTTATCTTACGCATTGGGCATGGCGCCCCAAGCCGATAACCCCGACAAGACCCACATGGCCACCTGTGACAAGATTCGCGACGCCGCGCATAAACACGGCATCAAGGCCGTCATGCACTGCGCGGGTGCCGATTTTGCGGCCGGTGCTGTAAAACGCGGCTTCGACATGGTGATGCTGACGTCCGATCTAAACTGCATGATCGCCGGTGCAAAGCAGCAGCTCGACACGCTAAAAGCCAAAACCGGCTAGGGAACCGCAGACTCAGGATACCGCCGCCAGCCGGTCTTCACGACCGGCTGGCGCACAGGCGTATAAGTCTTGTGGTATTGTTCCAACCTCAGTTCGGGGAAAGGTCCACGCATGGCGTATCGCAATATAGAAGCAAGACCGATTTCGGGCGCGCTCGGCGCGGAAATCCATGGTGTCGACTTGGCCGAACCTCTCGACGAAGCGACCTTCGCGGAAATCCGGCAAGCATTGCATGATCATCTCGTGATTTTCTTCCACGATCAGACAATCACACCGGAACAACACTTAGCCTTTTCCCGCTGGTTCGGCGAGATCGAGACACATGCCTACGCCAAGGGCCTTCCCGGTCACCCCGAAATTCTGCCAGTTATCAAGGAAGCGGAAGATCGTGCGGCCAATTTTGGCGGAATATGGCACAGTGACGTGTCCTTCCACGAGGCACCGCCGATGGGCCAGATTCTCTATGCCTTGGAGGTGCCGGAATCGGGCGGCGACACCATTTTCGTCAACATGTACCGCGCCTATGACGCCCTGTCCGATGGCATGAAAGCATTGCTGGACGGGCTCAAGGCGATTCACACGGGCGAGCGCTCCTACGGCGCGAGCAATAGTCAGGTGACATTGCGCCAGGATCAGTTCAGCCGGTCCATGGACGTTCAAGTAAAAGAAGACGCGGCAGATGAGGTCTCGCATCCAGTCGTCCGCACTCATCCGGAGACCGGTCGCAAGTCACTGTTCGTCAGCGCTATCTCAATGCAGAGATTCGAAGGCATGACGCATGAAGAAAGCGC
>CAXAGK010000574.1:0-2475 GCA_963968305.1 uncultured Rickettsiales bacterium
CAGGAAAAAGTCGATCGTCTCGATGGTTTCGACAAGGCGCTGATGGGGTTGAACGACGATCCAGCGTTCGAAAAAGCGCATATCGTCCGGTCCAGCTTGATTTATACCGGCGTCCCGATTCAGCATTGCCGCGATCTCATCTCCGCCTTTAAACAAGATGCAGTGAAATCACGCTATGATAATTGGGACGACCTGATTGATTATTGCGACCGCTCAGCGGCGCCGGTGGGGCGCTATTTGCTCGACCTGCACGGCGTCTCGAAAGACCTCTATCCCGCGTCGGATGCGCTCTGTAATGCTTTGCAGGTCATCAATCACCTGCAAGATTGCCAGGAAGACTACCGGGAGATGAACCGGGTTTATTTGCCGCAGGATTGGATGGCGGGCGCCAAGATCGACGTCGATACGTTGAACAAACCGTTTACCGGCCGAGGTTTGCGACAAGTCATTGATGTCTGCCTCAACGAAACAGCCGAACTGTTGAACATTGCCCGTCAACTACCCGGGCCGATGTCGAGCCGGCGCCTCGCCATGGAATCTGCCGCCATCATCCGTATCGCGGAGCGATTGGTCGATGAGTTGCGTCTGCGAGACCCGTTGGCGGAGCGTGTCTCCCTCACCAAACCTCAATACATGCTGTGTTGTGCGCAAGGAATTCTGCGCTTGTTTTTCGGGCGGTGATACCCGATATCAGATGTCGCATGGGAACCTCGCATAAACGCGGGTAAGTCGGCGCATATGGGGCGAACCGACGGAGTGTTACGACGATGACGAATAAGATATTGACGGCCGAACAAGTCGCCGATTTTCGACGTGACGGCTTTCTGGTTACGCGCAACCTTTTCGACACCGAAGAGATGCAGGAGATCACCGCCTGGACCGATGAGGTTGGTGCATGGCCGGAAACTGCCGGCCGCCACATGATGTATTTCGAGACCAGTCTTAAATCGGACGCTGCGCGCCTCTTGAACCGGATGGAAAACTTCTATCCTTTCCACGACAAATTTCACGACCTCTTCGAAGGTGACAAATTACGAGGTACCACATCGGACCTCCTCGGTGAGGAAGCCGTTCTCTATAAGGATAAGATCAATTTCAAGAAGCCTGGCGGCGACGGATTCTCGCTGCATCAGGACCAACAAGCCGGTTGGGGCACCTACGCAAATTTCTTCATCACGGCCCTCGTCAGCATTGATGCCGCGACGACAGAAAACGGATGCCTCGAACTGGTCGCGGGCCTCCACGGAGACGGATTAATCGGCGAGGAATGGAAGCCGATGACCGAGAATGATCTGGCGGACAAACCGTTGGTCTCCTGTCCGACCGCGCCAGGAGACGTCGTATTTTTCGATTCATTTTGCCCACACGGATCCGGACCAAATATGAGCGACTTTCAACGCCGCATTCTCTACGTGACATACAATGCGGCGTCCGTAGGCGATCATCGCGAGCAGTATTATTACGACAAACGACAGTCTTATCCGCCGAATATCGAACGCGACCCGTCGAAAGAATACGTCTACCGCGTCTGAGCGAGAAAGCGAGCCATCGGCGTGCCGGATTTGCTAATCTTCCTCGCGGCGGCAAGCTGTCTCATCTGGTTTTGGCTGATACTTTTCCATGACAATTTTTGGCGAGCCGATCAAAAGCTCGCCAATACCATGGAGGCGTTACGCGATTGGCCTTCGGTTGCCATTGTCGTCCCCGCGCGCGACGAGGCCGATGTCATCGGACAGACCGTGCACTCACTGGCAGCACAGGATTATCCGGGCGATTTCCGGATCGTTCTTGTGGACGACCATTCAAACGATGGCACCGCTGATGCGGCCCGCCAATCGGCACCGTCGGACAAATTGACCGTTGTCGAGGCACCACCGCTGTCACACGGTTGGACCGGTAAGCTTGCGGCCATGGCGCATGGTGTCGAGCAGGCGGCGGAAATAGCCCCGGAGCACCGTTATCTCCTCTTCACAGATGCGGATATCGAGCATCCCGCAAACGCGCTGCGGCAGCTCGTACTCAAAGCAGAGAGAGATCACCGAGACCTCGTCTCGCTCATGGTTCGCCTGCACTGCCAATCCTTCTGGGAAAGTCTACTGGTGCCCGCCTTCGTGTTTTTCTTCCAAAAGCTCTATCCGTTTCCTGCGGTCAACAACGACCAATCGAAGGTTGCGGCGGCCGCCGGCGGCGTCATGCTCGTGCGCCGCTCCGCATTGGAGAGTAGCGGTGGCATCCAAGCCATCCACGACCGACTGATCGACGACTGCGCACTGGCGGCGCTCATAAAAGGTAACCAGGGCCGAATATGGTTGGGGCTCGCGAATGAGGCCAAAAGTGTGCGCCCGTATGCCGGTATTGGCGAAATTTGGAAGATGGTGGCCCGGACGGCATACACGCAATTGGACCATTCTGCATTGGAACTGGCGCGTGCTATCCGCGCAATGACGCTCGTCTGTTTGGTGGGACCGAGGATTT
>CAXAGK010000575.1:0-2473 GCA_963968305.1 uncultured Rickettsiales bacterium
AGATATGATAGATGGTATGGGAATAAAAAGAGAACAAATAAACCAACACAATGCAAAACACCCAGTACCCAAGGAAGGGATAGACGGTGATGATGACACATAGTGATGTATGGCGGGCGATCGATTTATTGGCGGCGTAGAATGGTCTCAGTATCTCGGAGTTGGCCCGTCAGGCCGGTTTGGACCGAACTGCTTTCGGCAAGAGTAAACGCCGTCGGGATGGTCGGCCCCGTTGGCCATCGACGGAAAGTCTGTCCCGTATTCTGCAGGCGACCGATCCGAACATGTCGCAATTTTCGGCTTTATTGCGCAGTCATGCCGGTCAGGGGGCGGGTTTGCGCATTCCGATCATTGGTTTGGCGCAAGCGGGCCGGTCGGGGTGTTTTTATGATTCCGGTTTTCCGGTCGCTTCCGGTTGGGATACGTTGGATCTTCTAAACTTGGGCGACAGCAATGCCTATGCGTTGGAGATTTGCGGTGAGTCGATGGAGCCGGTCTACCGCAAGGGCGATGTTGTGATCGTCTCGCCGAATTCGGCGGTTCTGCCTGCCGACCGCGTGGTGGTGAAGAACCGCGAGGGCGAAATTCTTGCTAAGGAATTGATTAAAATGATGATCCGGGAGGTGCGTTTAGCGTCGATCAACCGGGCGCATGGCGATCTCGTTATTCCGCGCCGGGACGTCGAATGGATATCGCGAATCGTTTGGGTGAGCCAGTAACACCGAGTTCGGCCGATTGAATCCGGCGTATGGCTCGACGCCATGCGCCGGGAAGGGCTATGCTTCGGAAAACCGCGCGACAGAAATCGCGGATCAGGAGGCCCAGCCATGACGAGTTTTGTATTCCACGACGGTAAATGGACGGAAGGCGACCCGCCGCTGTTGACCGCGATGAGCCACGCGGTCTGGTTGTCCTCTATCGTATTCGACGGTGCTCGCTCCTTTGAAGGGGTGACGCCCGACTTGGCGCTCCATTGTGAGCGAGCGGTGAATTCCTGCCGTGCTTTTGCCATGAACCCGACCGTCTCCACCCACGAAATGTTTGAGATCGCGCTGGACGGAGTCGCCAAGTTTCCGAGTGGTGCGGAACTCTACATTCGCCCGATGTTCTGGGCGCAGGAAGGCTGGATCGCGCCTGACCCCGAATCCACGCAATTCGCGATGTTGGTCTATGAATCGCCGTTACCGCCCGCGACCGGTTTCGGGGCCTGTTTGTCGACGCGCCGGCGGCCCGCGCCCGATCAAGCGATGACGGATGCGAAGGCGTCGTGTCTTTACCCGAACGCCGGTCGTGCGTTGAAGGAAGCGGCGGCACGGGGATTCGATAACGCCGTTGTTCTCGATCCGAACGGCAATGTGGCGGAATTCGCGACTTCGAACCTGTTCACGGTCGCCGACGGAGTGGCTCATACGCCAATCCCGAACGGCACATTCCTGAACGGAATCACCCGTCAGCGCGTTATCAATTTACTACGCGGGCGGGATGTGGAAGTGGTTGAGCGGTCGATGACGCCTGCCGATCTATTGGCCGCCGATGAAATCTTCAGTACCGGTAATCACGGCAAGGTCATCCCGGTCATCCGATACGAGGACCATGATTTTCAGCCGGGCCTTATAAGTCAGCTCGCCCGCGATCTCTATTGGGAGTATGCCCATCAGGGCAATTAGGAGGTCGAAACATCAGAGCGGGCGGAACTTTGTGAGAAGCTCCGCCGCTCGAAATATTAGCTAGATACGCTCGACACACATGGCGACACCCATGCCGCCGCCGATGCAGAGCGTCGCGAGGCCCTTCTTGGCGTCGCGCTTTTGCATCCCGTAGAGCAGGGTCGTCAACACCCGCGCGCCGGACGCGCCAATCGGATGGCCGAGCGCAATGGCGCCGCCATGGACGTTCACTTTCTCCGTATCCCAACCGAGTCCCTTGTTCACCGCGCAAGCTTGAGCAGCGAAGGCTTCGTTGGCCTCGATCAGGTCCAAGTCGTCGGTGCTCCAACCGGCAATCTCGAGCGCTTTCTGCGAGGCTGGGATCGGCCCCGTGCCCATGATCGCCGGGTCGACTCCGACCGTCGCCCAGGAGACGATGCGCGCCATGGGCTCCACGCCGCGCTTCTCCGCGCCCTCCGAAGACATCAGCACGATGGCCGCCGCCCCGTCATTGATGCCGGAAGCATTACCCGCAGTAACCGTGCCTTCCTTCTGAAACGCGGGGCGCAATCCAGAGAACATTTCAAGTGTCGTGCTTGGCTTCGGATGCTCGTCGGTATCGATGATTATTTCGCCCTTCCGGGTCTTGATCGTGACGGGCACGATCTCGCCGGCAAATGCGCCGCTCTCCATGGCCGCTCTGGCCTTGTTCTGGGAAGCCACAGCGAATGCGTCTTGTTGTTCGCGCGTGATCTGAAATTTCTCGGCGACATTCTCCGCCGTGTTGCCCATGTGATAGCCGTTGAAGGCATCCCACAATCCATCCC
>CAXAGK010000576.1:0-2468 GCA_963968305.1 uncultured Rickettsiales bacterium
GTCAAACGCCTAGAGAAAGGCGAACTTTAACACGAAAGCCCCCGTAAGAATTAGAATTGCAGGCGTCGCCTCGCTCCAGCGCCCGCTCAATACTTTGACTGCGGCATAGGTAATAAAACCAATACCGATTCCAGTCGCGATCGAGAAAGTCAGCGGCATTGCCAAAGCGGTGACAACCGCTGGAACATAATCAGTTACATCCTCCCAGTTTATCTCCGAGAGGCCGCGCGCCATCATGCAGGCGACAAAAACTAGAGGGCCGGTGCTGTTGCGTACGCAGGAACGCTCCCCGCCAATGGTGCGAAGAAGAGGCAGCCGAGAAACAACACCGCGACGGCGACTTCTGTGAGGCCGGTTCGCCCGCCCGCTCTAATGCCGGCGGCACTCTCGATATAGCTTGTCGTTGTCGACGTGCCGAGCGCCGCACCCGCAAAGGTTGCTAAACTGTCCGCGAGTAAGGCGGGGCGTAGACGCGGCAACCGCCCCTTCTCGTGGAGTAGCCCAGCTCGATGTGCGACACCGATTAACGTGCCCGCAGTGTCGAACAAGTCGACGAACAAAAATGCGAAGACTACGGATATCAGGCCGAGTTCAAATGCCGACGCGATATCCAGTTGCATAAATGTCGGCGCCAAACTTGGCGGTGCGGAGACGATGCCGCTAAACGTGTTGAGACCAATGAACGTTGAGAGAACGGTCACCGCGATAATGGAAATCAGGATGGCGCCCGGAACGCGAAGGCGATCCATTGCGACCATCGCGAAGAAACCGAGGGCCGCCAGAAGAGCGGAAGGGGCGCCCAAATCACCGAGTTGCACCAACGTGGCGGGGCTATCAACGACGATTCCTGCATTGCGTAGGGTAATAATGGCGAGAAACATGCCGATCCCCGCCGATATCGCCATTTTCAATGCTTTGGGAATGGCGTTTACGATCCATTCGCGAATGGGTAGCACGCTCAACACTAAAAAGATCAACCCGGAAAGAAAGACCACGCCGAGGGCAGTTTGCCACGAATGCCCCATTTGACCGACAACCGTGTAAGTAAAGAAGGCATTGAGCCCCATGCCGGGGGCCAAGGCTATCGGATAGTTTGCGAGCAATCCCATCAGCAAACAGCCGATAGCGGCAGCAAGGCATGTCGCGACAAAGGCGGCGTCAGATCCACGCCAGCATCCGACAAAATGGCCGGATTTACGAAAACGATATAAGCCATGGTGAGAAACGTTGTGACACCGGCGAGCACTTCTCGGCATAGCGTCGTATCGTGTTGATATAGATTGAAGTAGTGCTCCAGTCCCCGCATTAACATTTCTCCGAATCAACAGTTGTTGGAAATCGTTAAAGATTTTTGGTAAACTTAGGACCATGATGATAAAATTTACTGTGACTCTCGGCCTCGCGATGATTGTCGCCGGCGGATTTGTGCAGGCGGCCGGCACAAAAGCAAAAGTCTCCGGTCGCGATTGCAAACGACTGGTAAAGCATCAGGCGAGCGCTGACGTTAATTATAAGCCGGGTGTTGACGTTCGCGGGCGACGTGTTGCCGGTGCGGACGTGGCGGGCGGCATGAAGTTGAAGCTACCTAAGACTGTCGAATTCGATATTGCCTTTAATCCGCTGAAAGGAACCTCGGCCACCCGCTTCGGCGAGACCTCTTCCAGTGTTGGAAAGGTAAAATACGACATTGGAAAAAACGCTTTCACGTTCAATGGCGAACCCATGAACGACAAAGCCGTGGCGGAGCTTGCCCGTAAATGCCGCGCCGCCGGCAGATAGCGCAAGGTTGGCCCGATTATTAGGGCTATTGATGGACAAGAGACGGCGTCTTTTCTAGATTGACGCAGCCTTCCGTCACGCACACGTTACGGGGCTCTTCCAACGAGGTCCGAAAATCCATGACTACCGATACAAGCTACGCCGTTCGCCTGTCGCAATTTTTCCTACCGACCCTGAAAGAGATACCGCAAGAAGCGCAGATTGTCTCTCACCGTTACATGTTGCGGGCCGGTATGGTCCGGCAGGCGAGTGCCGGCATTTATTCGTGGCTACCACTCGGTTTCCGGGTTTTGAAAAAAATTGAACAGATTGTCCGTGAAGAGCAAAACTTGGCGGGTGCGCATGAAGTCCTGATGCCGACAATTCAATCCGCCGATCTATGGCGGCAGTCCAAACGTTACGAGGACTATGGAAAGGAAATGCTGCGGATTAAGGATCGTCATGATCGCGACATGCTGTACGGGCCGACCAATGAGGAGCTGATTACCGAGATATTTGCGGCTTCCGTTCGTAGCTATCGCGACCTTCCGTTGAACCTCTACCATATTCAGTGGAAATTCAGGGACGAAGTCCGCCCCCGATTTGGTGTTATGCGCGGCCGTGAGTTCTATATGAAAGATGCATATTCATTCGATCTCGATGCGGAAGCGGGCCGCGTTGCATATAACAAAATGTTTGTCGCGTATTTG
>CAXAGK010000577.1:0-2468 GCA_963968305.1 uncultured Rickettsiales bacterium
ATCAAACCGTTCAAACTCGATGAAGTGAAGGAAGCTCTTCAGGATGTCGGCATCCAGGGGATTACCGTCACGGAAGCAAAAGGTTTTGGACGTCAAAAGGGCCACACCGAGCTCTATCGAGGCGCGGAGTACGTGGTTGATTTCCTTCCTAAAGTGAAGCTTGAAGTCGTTCTCGAAGACTCGCTCGTCGAACGGGCGGTTGAGGCGATCGAGCAAGCTGCCCGCACCGGACGTATTGGAGACGGCAAGATATTCGTCTCCGCCATCGAAGAAGCGATCCGCATTCGTACGGGGGAGACCGGCGCGGAGGCCGTTTGACGGTTCGCGCTGGGTTAAGAGACACACAGAATTGTAATCAAAATCGATAAAATAAGAGGAATACGGCAAAATGTCCGATGCAGTGGAAAAGGTTCTAAATCTCATCAAGGAACGGGACGTCAAATACGTCGACTTCCGGTTCACCGACCCCCGGGCTAAATGCCAGCACACCGCCCAACATGTGAGTACGATCGACGAAGATATGCTTATCGAAGGCATCATGTTCGACGGATCGTCAATCGCGGGTTGGAAGGCGATTAACGAGTCGGACATGTGCTTGAAGCCCGATTTATCGACGGCGGTCATGGACCCATTCGCGGCGCAACCGTTGTTGATCCTGTTCTGCGATGTCCTAGAGCCCACAACTGGACTGCCATACGAGCGCGACCCGCGGTCCACTGCGAAACGCGCCGAAGCCTATCTAAATTCGACGGGGATTGGCGATACAGTCTATTTCGGTCCGGAAGCAGAATTTTTTGTTTTCGATGACGCCCGTTGGAATGTCAGTGCTAACGACACTTTCTATCAACTGGACTCCGAAGAGGGCCCTTACAATTCAGGGCGCATCTTTGAAGAAGGTAATTTCGGTCATCGCCCGGACACCAAGGGCGGTTATTTCCCTGTCCCGCCAGTTGATTCTGGCACTGATTTGCGCGCCGAGATGGTTACAACCATGACCGAGATGGGCCTCGAGATGGAAAAGCATCACCACGAAGTGGCCCCTTCCCAGCATGAGCTCGGCATCAAATTCGACACCCTAACCCGGGTCGCGGACAGTATGCAGATCTATAAATACGTCGTGCATATGGTTGCCCACGATTACGGCAAAACGGCAACCTTCATGCCGAAACCGATTGCCGGAGATAATGGCTCGGGCATGCACTGCCATCAATCAATCTTCAAGGACGGAAAGCCGACCTTCGCCGGCACGCAGTACGCGGACCTTTCGGAGACGGCGTTGCACTACATCGGTGGTATTATCAAACACGCGCGGGCGATCAACGCTTTCTCGAATCCGACGACGAACAGTTACAAGCGTTTGGTACCGGGCTTCGAGGCGCCAGTCCTGCTCGCTTACTCTGCGCGCAACCGTTCGGCATCTTGCCGCATCCCCTTCGCAACGAGCCCGCATGGCAAGCGTGTCGAGGTTCGTTTCCCAGATCCGGCGGCAAACCCCTACCTGACGTTCTCCGCGATGCTCATGGCTGGCCTTGACGGTATCGAAAACCGGATTGATCCCGGCGATCCGATGGACAAGGATCTCTACGATCTGCCACCGGAGGAGTTGAAGGACGTTCCAACGGTTTGCGCGTCGCTGCGCCAAGCAATGGAATCGCTCGATGCGGACCGTGACTTCCTCAAACGCGGCGATGTCTTCAACGATGAGCAAATCGACGCCTATATCGATTTGCGTATGGAAGAAGTAGAGCGCTTTGAAACCGCTCCACATCCGGTAGAGTTCGCGATGTACTACAGCGTCTAAAGCTCAGGCAAACTCTAATACGACAAAAGGGCCGCTCCTTCGGGGCGGTCCTTCTTGACTCTCAAATCTCGTGCGCGCTATCTGTCGAGTTTGACCTCGAACTCAGCCCCACCATATTTGTTTACCTTATCATGCGCCCGCAGCTTTAAGGTTGTCATACCGTCCGAGATACGCCCGCCCGAGAGTGATCGCGTGAAAGACTGCTCGCTGACATGCGGGTGGTAAAGGGTCCGCGTTCCAAGAACCGTACCGTCGGGTGCGACGACAATTCATTTATCGGCGTAATGATCCCAACCGGTATCACCATGCTTGACGGTCACGTGGAACGTGTAAGTGCGCGCCCCGCTGTAACTCGCCTTGACGCCAGTGACGTCCGCCTCTCCCGATAGCACCGCGACCGGGGCCATAAACAGACACAATATCAATAATCCAGAACGCATAGCCGCCTCCACACTACCCTATTCTCGTGCAGCTTAGCGCATCCGGATATCACCACAAGGATCAAGAATTCACGATTCCCTGGCGTCTGCGGCGACCCGCATCTTTTTAATCGTATCGGGTTCCTTGGGTGGCCCACCGGGTTTCAACAAGTCGACAAATTCCATCCCGTAGATGACACGGCCCCAGATTGTATACTTCCCATCCAAATGTGTGGCCGCCCCAGTGA